>NZ_JAMYRY010000007.1:0-244989 GCF_040321655.1 Mesorhizobium sp. M0306
GCCTCCACTCCAGCCAGCATCTTGAATCACAAAACAGATAAATCTGGAATCCCCTTTGATTCCGTCAAAGGGGGAACCGCTCTAGGCCGGCCTGCCCGCAACAGTGCCAAGTGGCGAACCAACTCTCAGGCCGCTTCCGACAGCGATTTGTGAGCGTCGGCCAGAATCTCGAACGAGCGCACCCGCGCCGCATGGTCGAAAATCTGCGCCGTGACCATCAGTTCGTCGGCCCCTGTGCGGCGCACAAACGCCTCGATGCCTTGCCTGACCGTTTCGGGAGAGCCGACGACGGCGCAGGAAAGCGCTTGGCCGAGCATGGTCTTGGCCATCGGATCGAGGTCGCGCTCATATCCTTCGACGGGCGGCGGCAATCGGCCGGGCCGGCCGGTGCGCAGATTGACGAAGGCCTGCTGCAGCGAGGTGAACAACAGCCGCGCCTCGGCATCGGAAGGAGCGGCGAAGACGTTGAGGCCGAGCATCACATAGGGCTTGTCGAGCTGCTCCGAAGGCTGGAAACGCGAGCGGTAGATCTCCAGCGCATGGTCGAGCTCGGCCGGCGCAAAATGCGAAGCGAAGGCGTAGGGCAGGCCGAGCATGGCGGCAAGCTGCGCGCCGTAGAGGCTGGAGCCCAGGATCCAGATCGGCACTTTTTCGCCTTCGCCGGGCACCGCGCGGATGCGTTGGCCGTCTTCGGCCGGCTGCAAGTAACCGATCAGCTCGACGACGTCCTGCGGGAAATTGTCGGCGCCAGCCTCGAGGTTGCGGCGCAGCGCCCGTGCCGTGGCCATGTCGGTGCCGGGCGCCCGCCCGAGGCCGAGATCGATGCGGCCGGGATGCAGAGCGTTGAGCGTGCCGAACTGCTCGGCGATGACTAGCGGCGAATGGTTGGGCAGCATGATGCCGCCGGCGCCGACGCGTATCGTCTTGGTGCCGCCGGCGACATGGGCGATGACCACCGAGGTGGCGGCGCTGGCGATGCCCGGCATGTTGTGGTGCTCTGCCAGCCAATAGCGCCGGTAACCCAGCCGCTCGGCATGACGGGCGAGATCGAGCGAATTGGCGAGTGACTGCGAAGCGTTGCTGCCTTCGACGATCGGCGACAGGTCGAGAACGGAAAGAACGGTCATCGGCGCGGGTTTCCTGTGGGCCGAAGGGATGTAGGAAGCCGTTGCCGAGGCGGCAAATTCAAAATGTTGATGGAGCACTGGGGGCACACAACGGACGTGCGGCCGATGCAAGGTCGTGATCTGCCCCAATCGGGGGACGCTTTTGACCCTTTAAGTCGCTACTTTTTCACCTCGGGAATCTCTTCGTCCTCGAGCACCGTCGTGTGTTGCGCCGCCAGGAAATTGCCGACATGGCTGAGACCGTCGAAATGATCGCAGAACACCTTGATGACGACCAGCAGCGGCACCGCCAGCAACGCGCCGACGAAACCCCACAGCCAGGACCAGAAGGCGATGGCGATGAGGATCGCCACTGCGTTGATCTCGAGACGGCGGCCGACCACCGTCGGCGTCACGAACTGGCCTTCGACGACATCGCACATAAGGACGAAGGCCGGCGCCAGCAGCGCATAGGAAATCGTGTCGAAGCTTATCAGCGCGATGATCGTGACCAGCGTGATGGTGGTCAGCGCCCCGATATAGGGTAGGAAATTGAGCAGAGCCGCTGCCGCGCCCCAGACCTGCGCGTTGGGCACGCCGAGCGCCCACAGGCCGAGCCCGATGACCACGCCGAGACATGTGTTGATGACCGTGACAGTAAGCAGATAATGCGAGATTTCACGTTCTACGTCGTAGACGACGCGCAGCGCCCGCTTCTTTTCGCTGAGACTGGGGAAGGACTGGACAATCTTTTCATAGAACATCGTGCCCGAGGCGAGCAGGAACAGCGACAGGACGAAGACGATGGTAACGCTGGCGCCGGCCGACAGCACATTGCCGGCGGCCTGCGAGAGAATACCGGATGGCGCCATCGCCACCCTCTGGACGCCCGGCTCCTGGGATGTCTGTGTCAGGCCCTCGATCTGGCGTGAAATCTCCACGATCCTTTCGAGCGGACGGCGCAGTTGTGCCAGACGTTCGGTAAGCTGCTGGCCGATCGTCGAGGTGTTGTTGATGAGGTCGATGACCGGGCCGCTGAGCAGATATCCCGCGACGGCGACGAGGCAAAACGAAAGCAGCACCAGCAGTGTCGCCGAAATGACATCGGGCATGCCATGCTTGCGCAGGAAGCGAACGATCGGCGTCAGCGTCAGCGCCAGCAGGAAAGCCAAAATGACCGGCATGAAGAAGGCGCGGGCGAAGTAAAGCGCGTAGATCGCCATGAGGATGAAGATGCCGACGAGCAGCGAACGCATCAGATGCGCATCCGCCCGCGCCTCGGCGCGCGGATCCGGGCTTTCGGCAGCGCTTGCGCCCGAAGCGGCGGGTTCGGCTTTCATTCTGACCCTCGGCGGTACACCGCGATTGGTGCAGACCGTTGGCGAAAACGCCTCTGTGGCTTCAAGGTTCCGTTAGCCGGCGTCACCGGAAGGGCTGCCTCGCGGCCTTGCCGGTGAATCAGGCAACCGGCGTCGCCACGGCGGGAACGGCCTTCGCCGTTTCCCGGCGCACGATCGGCGCCACCTTGGTGCCGTAGAGTTCGATGGCCTTCATCACCTTGGCGTGCGGCATGGCGCCGATCGCCATTTGCAGCAGGAAGCGGTCGTTGCCGAATATCCTGTGCTGGGCAATGATCTTCTCGGCCACCTGTTCTGGATTGCCGACGAACAGCGCGCCGTTCGGGCCGCGCGATTGGTCGAAATGCGCCCGCGACGTCGGCCCCCAGCCACGCTCGCGGCCGATGCGGTTCATCGCCTCGGCCTGCGGCCCGTAAAAATCGTCGGCTGCCTGGTCCGGGGTCTCGGCGATGAAACCGTGCACGTTGAGGCTGGTGGCAAGGCTCGCCGGATCGTTGCCGGCCCGCCTGGCTGCATCCCTGTAGATGTCGAACAGCGGTGCGAACCGCGCCGGCTCACCACCGATGATCGCCAGCGCCAGCGGCAGCCCGAGCACGCCCGCGCGGGCGACAGATTGCGGTGTTCCACCGATCGCGATCCAGATCGGCAATTTGTCCTGCAAGGGCCGGGGATAGACGCCGCGATCGTTGATCGGCGCGCGCAGACTGCCCGACCAGGTCACCTTGACATGATCGCGGATGGCGAGCAGCAGGTCGAGCTTCTCGGCGAAGAGCTCGTCATAATCTTCGAGATTGTAGCCGAACAGCGGAAAGGATTCGATGAACGAGCCGCGCCCGGCCATGATCTCGGCCCGGCCGCCGGACAGAAGATCGAGGGTGGCAAACTGCTGGAAAACGCGCACCGGATCATCGGAGGACAGCACGGTGACGGCGCTGGTCAGCCTTATGCGCTTGGTCCGTTCGGCAGCCGCCGCCAGCGCCACCACCGGAGCCGAGGCAGCATAGTCGGGACGGTGGTGCTCGCCGAGACCAAACACGTCCAGCCCGACCTGGTCGGCCAGCTCGATCTCCTCGATCAGGTTGCGCAGCCGCTCATGCGCACCGATCGCACCGGGACCCGGTTCCGGGCTGACGTCGGCGAAGGTGTAGAGACCGAGTTCCATAGTGTGTCATCCCAGCGTTTGTCTTGGCGCTACAGGTAGCGATCAGTCCGTCGCCCCGCCAGAGGCCTGGATGGTGAACAGTGCGGGTGGCTTTCAGTCGAATTCAATCGAAATGGCGTCTCCCGGTTGCAACAGATCAGAATTTCATGGCTGGCATACCGTTTTGGCGCTTGAACTCTCGGTTTTCACGCGTATGTAAGCCTCGCAAATTGACTCCAGGGAAGTGGACTTGGCTATCTACAGGGAAAAAGACGTTTTCGAGCGGCGCAATGCCGCAAACGAGGCAAAGAAGGCGCTTCTGGAGCGCTTTAAGGCAAAGCCGGCGGCAGATGATCCAGCGGTGCTGGCACGACAGGCGGAGCGCAAGGCGATCCTCGAGGCCCGCGCGATACGCGAGGCCGAAAAGGCCAGGCTGAAGCAGGAAAAGCTGGCGCGCGAAGCAGCAGAAAAGGCCGAGCGCGAGGCAGCTGCCGAAGCGGCACGCATCGCCGCGGAAGAAGCCGCACAGGCCGAAGCGAAGATCCGGGAAGCTGAAGAGAACGAGCGCATCGCCCGTTTTCTTGCCGACGAGGCCGAACGCAAGGCCAAGCGTGATGCGCGCTATGCCGCGCGCAAGCAGCGCACTGGCAGGACGCCGCCCGGCTTCTCCGCCCGATAGCGCCTTCCGGCGCTGATCAGCCGAATTCAAGAATCAGGGCCGCCTTGCAGCGGCCCCGAGCGCGTTCGTCTGTCAGAATCGGCTAAGCCGCGAGCTTCAGTCCCATGATGCCGCAGACGATTAGCGCGATGCAGGCCAGCCTGATCGCCGTCGCCGGCTCCCCGAGCAGCCATATCCCCAACAGCGCCGTGCCGACGGTGCCGATGCCGGTCCACATCGCATAAGCGGTGCCGACCGGCAACGCCTTCAGCGCCAGGCCGAGCAAGGTCAGGCTGACGATCATCGAGGCTACCGTCAGGACGGTCGGCAGCGGCTTCGAGAATCCGTCGGTGTACTTGAGGCCGATCGCCCAGCCGATCTCGAACAGGCCGGCGAGGAACAGGAAAATCCACGACATCGGAACGCTCCGTTTCGATGGCTTCCGGCCGATTTCTTGAACGCGCAAAACTGTCTTCGCCCCATCCATAGGGGATGCGCGTGCGCTTAATGAACAATCATACCGGCCGCGTTTGCGGCCGGTCGAAATCAGCCGAAACGGTAGCTGCGGCCCTACTTGTCCTTCAGCTTCATCGCCTTCACCGGCGGTGCCTTCAGGGCCGGCGCCGGAGCGGGTTTCTTCGCGTCCTTCTTCGGCTTGCGGGCTTCCTTGCCTGCCTTCATCGCACCCTTAGCCATGATTCGTTCCTCCAGTTGATGTCTGGCGAAGTGAAACAAGAGAAAACGCTCGACTGCAAGAGGCCGCTGCCGTGCAGTCGCCCTGGCCGATGGCTGTCAACCGGTTTCTAATTCCCTCGTAAACCGCAGCGGTCCGTGCCATGGTCTTCTTCGCCCTGCAGCATCAGCCCTTGCGATTCGCCGGCTGATGATCAGGCAGGCCGGTCAGGACGACAATGCGGATCCACATCGGTTGCCAGATGAGCTTCGATTTCCCGCAGGAAACACCGCTGATCGCGATGCTAAATGTCCATTATTCGCGCGCATCCGATCTTGAGCGGCCGGACTTCCTGACGTCGAACCCGCCGGTGCCGATCGAAAGCTACCGCGACAGTTTCGGCAATTGGTGCAACCGTCTCGTTGCGCCGGCCGGGCGCTTTGCGTTCGGCACGGACGCGGTCATCCGCGACCCCGGCTCCTTCGAGACGCGCGAGCTGACGGCGTGGCAGCACGAGGTGCGCGATCTGCCGTCGGAGACGCTGCTGTTCCTGCTGCCCAGCCGTTATTGCGAGAGCGACGTGCTGGCGAATGAAGCGTGGCGGCTGTTCGGCAGCACCCCGCTCGGCATTCCGCGCGTCCAGGCGGTCTGCGACTTCGTCCACAACCACATCGTCTTCAACTATTTCAATGCGCGCCCGACGCGCACCGCCGCCGAGGCCTATCGCGAGCAGAGTGGTGTGTGCCGCGACTTTGCCCACCTCGCTGTTGCCTTCTGCCGCGCCCTGAACATTCCGACCCGCTACTGCACCGGCTATATCAGTGATATCGGCCTGCCAAAGCCGTGGTCGGACATGGATTTCGCCGCCTGGATGGAGGTCTATGTCGGCGGCCGCTGGCACGCGTTCGACCCGCGCAACAACGCGCCGCGCATCGGCCGTATCCTGATTGCCTCCGGACGCGATGCCGCCGATGTGCCGCTGACCCACATTTTTGGGCCGGGCGCGCTGGCTGGCTTCAAGGTCTGGACGGACGAGGTCGTCGAATAGCCCCGCGCCGCCCTTTTGAACAACTGACCTTTTGAACAACTCGACACTTCGGGCGTTGTGGGAACTGTGGAGCGTGGGCGGGCGCTCCGCCAATCTCGGTGCATCAACCAAGGCAGCACACCATGGCGGCGCATGGCGGGTCGAAAAAAGTGATCTATGCGGCGCTCGCCGGAAATCTTGCGATCGCACTGACCAAATTTGCCGCTGCCTTGTTCACGGGCAGCTCGGCAATGCTCTCGGAAGGCGTCCACTCGCTCGTCGATACCGGCAATGGCAGCCTGCTGCTTTACGGCATGCACCGTGCCGCCCGGCCGGCCGACCGCACGCATCCGCTCGGCCATGGCCGCGAGCTGTACTTCTGGAGCTTCATCGTCGCGCTCCTCGTCTTTGCACTGGGCGCCGGCATATCGTTCTACGAAGGCGTGACGCACATCATGGCGCCGGAGCCGATCGCCAACGCCAAGGTGAACTACGCTGTCCTTGGCCTTTCCTTCCTCTTCGAAGGCACCTCTTGGCTGGTGGCGCTGAAGGAATTCCGCCACCAAAAAGGCAGCCACGGCTGGCTCGAGGCGGTGCAGCTCAGCAAGGATCCGAGTGTCTACACCGTACTCTTCGAGGACAGCGCGGCACTTCTCGGCCTCGTTGTCGCCTTCGCCGGCATATTGGCGGCGGAACGGCTGGACATGCCGAAGCTCGACGGCGCCGCGTCGATCGGCATCGCGCTCATCCTGGGCGCGACCGCGATCTTCCTGGCGCGCGAAAGCAAAAGCCTGCTGCTCGGTGAGCCGGCCTCGCCCGAGGTGCAAACAAAGGTGCTGGCCATCGTCCAGCAGGACCCGGCGGTGCAACGCGCGAATGGCGCACTGACGCTGCATATGGGTCCGCAGGAGATCGTCGCCGCTTTGAGCATCGAGTTCGAGGACCATTTGTCGGCGCCCGAGATAGAGACCTGCGTCGAACGCCTCGAGACGCGGCTGAAGGCAGAGATGCCGGAGGTGACGCGGCTCTTCGTCAAGCCGCAGACCACCGGCACCTGGGAACGCCGGAGCAAGGCCTTGGCGGCGTGGGGAGGGGAACCGGCCTGAGGAAAATGGCTGCGCCATCGGGCAGTCCCGGTTATGATTGCGGGCAAAAGCTCCAGGAGGAACGAAGATGAAAATCGACGGCGGGTGTCATTGCGGCGCCATCACTTACGAGGCCGAAGTCGATCCGGAAAAGACCACCATTTGTCACTGCATCGATTGTCAGAAGCTAACCGGAACGGCGTTTCGCGTCACCGTGCCGGCGTCAGAGAACAATTACAGGATTACCAAGGGCACGCCGAAAATCTACATCAAGACCGGCTCGAGCGGCGCCAAGCGCGCCCAGGCATTTTGCGGTGAGTGCGGCTCGCATCTCTACGCCACGTCGGCGGGCGAGGGACCGAAGGTTTACGGCATCAGGGTCGGCACGGCGCGGCAGCGCGATCAACTGGTGCCGAGAAAGCAGATCTGGCATCGCTCGGCGCTGCATTGGCTGCCGGAATTCGAAGGCACGACCATCATCGAGGAACAGTAGCGCCGGACCCGGGCGAAGCGCTCGCCTCCGGTTCCGGCGTAGCTCTCAATCGTCGCCTTCGACGACCCTTAACCTCAACTGCCCGGTTTTCGAATCGGCGACGCGCGGGCTGCTTTCCGCTTTTGCTCCGCTGCCATTCGAACCAGCGGTGTCCTCCGCCGGCTGCACGCCAAACTCCAGCGCCTCGATCTTTTGTCCGCGCCTGGTCACCTTCGATGTCGAGACCAGAATGTCGTCGATATCCTTGGCCGATTGACCGAAATGCGTCTGCAATTTGCGCACCCGCTCGTCGAGCCGAGAGACGTCTTCCATCAGCCGGATAACCTCGCCCTGGATCAGGTGCGCCTGCTCGCGCATACGGGCATCCTTGAGGATCGCCTGAATGACCTGGATCGACAGCATCAAAAGCGATGGCGAGACGATGACGATCCGCGATCGATGCGCCTTTTGGACAACGGCCTCGAAATTCTCATGGATTTCGGCGAACACCGATTCCGAGGGCACGAACATGAAGGCGGTGTCCTGCGTCTCGCCCTGGATCAGGTATTTTTCGGAAATATCCCGGACATGTACCTCGATGTCGCGGCGGAAAGCCTGTGCGGCGGACTTCTGCAGGTCGGCGCCTTCGGCGGCCCGAATGGCATTCCAGGCCTCGAGCGGAAACTTTGCATCGATGGCAAGCGACGGTGCGCCGTTCGGCATCTTCACCAGGCAGTCGGGCCGGCTGCCATTCGACAAGGTCGCCTGGAATTCATAGGCGCCGTGCGGCAATCCGTCGGCGACGATGGCTTCCATGCGCGACTGGCCGAAGGCGCCGCGCGTCTGCTTGTTGGAAAGGATCGCCTGCAATTGCACGACCTGGCCGGCCAGCGACTGGATGTTGCCTTGCGCGATATCGATAATCGCCAGCCGTTCCTGCAGCTTGGCGAGGCTCTCATGCGTCGATCTCGTCTGCTCGGTCATGGTCTGGCCTAGGCGGCCGGTCATGGCATCGAGGCGCTGGCCGATCGACTGTGTCAGTTCCGCCTGGCGCGCCCCGAACACTTCTGCGATGGCGCCCATGCGGCCCTGCATTTCCGCCTGGCTTGCCAAGATGCCGGCCATCCGCACCTCGGCGTCGCGGGCGTGGTCGGCGGCTTCGGCGGCCGCCACCGCACGCGCCTTGGCCGATCGCCAGAGCGCAACGACGAGCGCCACGAACAGTCCGAGGAACAGCATTGCGCCGAAACCCAGGGCATGGCCGAGCGTGATCGTGGTGGCGCCGAGCCGGGCGACAGGTTCGGACAGGATGGTGGCCAGATCGTTCATGCCGACAGCATAGATGATTCGGTCTACCGGCACAGATCAAAACGTGAACGACCCGAAGGCGCCCCGGTTGACGCTTTTCCTGCGAGGTCTTAGGTGAGACGCCATGTCGATCAAGCCGCTTATCATCCTCCCCGATCCCGTCCTGCGCCAGGTTTCAAAACCGGTCGAGCGTGTCGACGGCGACTTGCGCAAACTGGCCGGCGACATGCTGGACACCATGTATGACGCGCCCGGCATTGGCCTCGCTGCCATCCAGGTCGGCGAACCCTTGCGCATGCTGGTCATCGACCTCGCCAAGGAGGACGAGACGCCGGCACCGCACGTCTTCATCAATCCCGAAATCCTCGAAAGCTCCGACCAGCGTTCGGTCTATGAGGAAGGCTGTCTGTCGATCCCGGACTACTACGCCGAGGTCGAGCGTCCGGCAGCGGTGCGGGTGAAATATCTCGATCGCGACGGCAAGCTGCAGGAGATCGAAGCCGAGGGGCTGATGGCGACCTGCCTGCAGCATGAAATCGACCATCTCAACGGCGTGCTGTTCATCGATTACATCTCCAAGCTGAAGCGCGACATGGTGGTCAAAAAGTTCAAGAAGCTCGCCAGGGACAAGGCGCCAGGCAAGATGGTGGGATAGGGGTCGACGAATGCCCCTGCGTGTCATCTTCATGGGTACGCCTGAATTCTCCGTGTCGACGCTGCGGGCGATTGCCGAGGCCGGGCATGAATTGGCAGCCGTCTACACGCAGCCGCCGCGCGCCGGCGGCCGGCGCGGGCTCGAACTGACGCCGTCGCCGGTGCAGCGCGAGGCGGATCGGTTGGGCGTCGAGGTTCGCACGCCGGTGTCGCTGAAGGGCGAGGCGGAGCAGGAGGCGTTCCGCGCGTTGGGTGCCGACGTCGCCGCGGTAGTCGCCTACGGGCTGCTTCTGCCGAAACCCATTCTCGGGGCGCCGCGGCTCGGTTGCCTCAATGGCCACGCATCGCTGTTGCCGCGCTGGCGCGGCGCCGCCCCTATCCAGCGCGCCATCATGGCCGGCGATACCGAGACGGGCATGATGGTGATGCGGATGGAGGAAGGCCTCGACACCGGGCCGGTGGCAATGGTTGAAAAATGCGCCGTTGGACCCGACATGACGGCCGGCGATCTGCACGACCGGCTGATGGTGTTGGGTGCGGCTCTGATGGTGCAGGCGCTCGAACGGCTGGAACGGAATACACTGACATTTACCACACAGGCCGAGGTGGGGGTGACCTACGCCAAGAAAATCGATAAATCGGAGACTCGCATAGACTGGCTGCGACCTGCCGGCGACGTGCACAACCAGATTCGCGGCCTGTCGCCCTTTCCCGGTGCATGGTGCGAGGCCGAAATCGGCGGCCGCATGGAGCGGCTGAAACTGCTTCGCTCGACGCTCTTGCAAGGCGCCGGCGAACCGGGAGGAATTCTCGACGATCGGCTGACGGTCGCCTGCGGGTCAGGCGCGATCAGGCTGGTCGAAGTTCAACGTGCGGGCGGAAGGCCCATTGCCGCGCAGGAGTTTCTGCGCGGGGCCAAGCTCGAAAAAGGAATGAAATTGTCATGAGCATGATGTCCATACGCGCGGCGACGCCGCGGGACCGCGAGGCGATCCGCCTTGTCGAAGAACACGCATTCGGCCAGCAGGCGGAGGCCGGACTGGTCGACGCGCTGGTCACCGGCGGTGATGCCGTCGTCGAACTGGTGGCGGACGAAGACGGGCAAGTGGTCGGCCATATCCTGTTTTCACGGCTCTTCGTGCAGAATGGCGGCAAGAGCTTCCCGGCGGTGGCTTTGGCGCCTCTGGCGGTCGAGCCGTCGTTCCACGGCACCGGCATCGGCGGTGCGTTGGTCCGCGAGGCTCATATCCGCCTGAAAGCTGCCGGCGAGACGCTCGCCGTGGTGCTCGGCGATCCGGCCTATTATGGCCGCTTCGGCTACAACCGCGCCCGTGCAGTAAAATTCGAGAGCGAGTACCAAGGCGAGGCTTTGCAGGCGCTTGCCTGGGGCGAGGCGCCGGAGACCGGCAGGCTGGTCTACGCCTCGGCCTTCGGCTCAGCCCTCGCCGCCTGATTTCGCCTCGATCCGGGAATGCCGCGTTTTCGCCTCGACATCGAATATGACGGCAGTCTCTTCGCCGGCTGGCAGCGCCAGGCCAACCAGCCTTCGGTGCAGCAGGCGATCGAGCAGGCGATCGAGAAGTTCTGTGGTGAGCAGGTTTCGCTGCGCGCCGCCGGCCGCACCGATGCCGGCGTCCATGCGACCGCTCAGGTGGCGCATTTCGATCTGATCAAGGCATGGCCCGGCGACAAGGTGCGCGACGCCGTCAACGCGCATCTGCAAGCGGCCAAGGTGCGCATCGCCATCCTGAAGGCCGCCGTCGTGCCGGATAGCTTCGATGCGCGTTTCTCGGCGATCGGCCGCCATTACCTCTACCGCATCGTCAACCGCCGCGCGCCGGCGGCGCTCGACAAGGGCAGGATCTGGTGGGTACCGAAGCAGCTCGATGCCGGTGCCATGCACGAAGCGGCAAAGGTGCTGCTTGGCCGGCATGATTTCACCACCTTTCGCTCGACCCAGTGCCAGGCCACCAGCCCGGTCCGCACGCTCGACCGGCTGGATGTCAGCCGGGCGGGCGATTTCATCGAAGTCCGCGCTTCGGCGCGGTCATTCCTGCACAACCAGGTGCGCTCGATGGTCGGCTCGCTCAAACGTGTCGGCGAAGGCGGCTGGACCATTGCCGACCTCAAGGCGGCGCTCGAGGCGCGCGACCGTGCGGCCTGCGGTCAGGTGGCGCCGCCCGACGGGCTGTTTCTCGTCGGCGTCGATTATCCTACGCCTGGCTGATCCGGCACGCTGATACCGAGCAGCGCCTGCAGGCCGAACAGGACGATCAGCGACGCCACGAACATACCGGCAAAAACAGCGCTGCCGACAGCCGCACCCCTGCCGATCGCGACGTTGGTCATCCGCCAGGTCAATACCATCGACAGCGCGAACAGCAGCAGCGACACCAGTCCGGAGACTTCGTTGGCCGACGTCAGGAAAAGCCGGATCAACGCTGATGGCAGCATCATCCAGGCGATGATCGCCGAGGCCCAGTTGCTGGCCACGACATAATGGACGAAACGGCCGCCGACGCCGACCCGCGGCGCCACCAGGGCGAGGCCTATGAGCGGCAGCACCCAGGCGCCGATATCGACAGTGGCCAGGCGGATCAACATGCTGAAACGGCCGACGAATGCGTTGGGATCGCCGATCTCGTTGGCAATACCGACCCAGCCGACGATCAGTGCCGGCGCCGCGACGACGATGGCAAAAAAGGAGTTCCAGAAACCGTCCGCCGAAAGGTCGAGCAGGCGAAATCCGTCGGCCTTGCCGAGCATCAGCCGCCAGGCGCCGGCAAGCGAAGCGTAGGTTTCATCCGCTGAAAGCATCACTAGGATATGTCCTGCGCAAACCAGTCTTCAACGAAGCGCAGATAAATCTGCGTCAGCGTCTCGAGGTCGGCAATCGCGACGCGTTCGTCGACCATGTGCATGGTCTTGCCGACAAGGCCGAATTCGACCACCGGACAATAATCCTTGATGAAGCGGGCATCGGAGGTGCCGCCGGAGGTGGAGAGCACCGGCTTCCTGCCGGTCACCGCCTTGATCGAGCCGCCAAGCGTCTCGATCAACCTGTCGTCGCGTGTCAGGAAAACATGGCTCGGCCCGTCGCGCCAAGCGATGTCGTAATCGACCGGCGTCTTCTTGCCGGCGCGGTATTTCTTGCGTTTCGCCGCCCGGTCGAGGCGATTGTGGATCTCGGCCTGGATTGTCTCGGCGGTCCATGTGTCGTTGAAGCGGATATTGAAGGTAGCTGCTGCCTTCGCCGGGATGACGTTGGTGGCAGGATTGCCGACATCGATGGAGGTCACCTCAAGATTGGTCGGCTGGAAATCCCTTGTTCCGTCGTCGAAGACGGGATGCAGCAAGGCGTCGACCAGCGTCACCAGGCCGCGCACCGGATTGTCGGCTAGCTGCGGGTAGGCGGCGTGGCCCTGGCGGCCGTTGACAACGACCGTGCCCGAGAGCGAGCCGCGCCGGCCGATCTTGATCATATCGCCGAGCGCGTCCGGATTGGTCGGCTCGCCGACGATCGCAGCATTCCATTTCTCGCCCTTGGCAGCCGCCCATTCGAGCAGTTTCGTCGTGCCGTTGATCGCCGGCCCTTCCTCATCGCCGGTTATCAGCAGCGAGACCGACCCCTTCGGGCCGCCCTTCTGCGCAATATGTCGCGCTACCGCCGCGACGAAACAAGCAATGCCGCCCTTCATGTCGACGGCGCCGCGGCCGAACATCTCGCCATTGGCGATGTCGGCGGCAAAGGGCGGGTGCGTCCAGGCTGTTTCATCGCCCACCGGCACCACATCGGTATGGCCGGCAAACATCAGATGCGGGCCGTTGCCGGAACGCCGCGCGTAAAGGTTCTCTATGTCAGGTGTGCCGGATTCGGAAAACACCGGGCGCTCGACGGCAAAGCCGAGCGGCTTCAACATTTCTTCCAGCGCGCTCAGCGCACCGCCTTCGGCGGGCGTCACGGAAGCGCAGCGAATGAGAGCAGCCAGATTTCGGGTCGGATCGGTAGGCAGCGTCATGGGCAAAAGCGATAGTCGAAAGCGCAAGGCCTGTCACGGCCAGACATAGGGGCCAGCCATGCCGCCGACATTATGGTTTTCATGTCGTATAACTGCGGCAAGGCCTCTCGACCAGGACAGGGCCATCGCATGGTCACGCGTGGCAAGACGATCGTAATCGCCGGCGCCGGCAGTATCGGATGCTACGCCGGCGGCTGCCTGATACTTGCCGGGCGAAAGGTGGTTCTGCTGGCGCGACCGCGCATCGAGCAGGCGCTGCAAAAAGGTGGATTGCGCATCACCGACCGTGATGGCCGCGAGCGTTCCGTCAAGTCGGAGGCATTGTCGGTCACGGCTGATCCGGCCGCGGCGTTCCCCGGTGCCGATGTCATCCTGGTAACGGTCAAGAGCGGCGCGACGCAAGACATGGCCGGGCTTATTGCCGCCCATGCCCGACCGGATGCGGTGATACTCAGTCTGCAGAACGGCGTCGACAACGCCGATAAATTGCGAGCCCATCTCACCGCCCGGCCGGTGCTCGCGGGCATGGTGCCGTTCAACGTGGTCCAATCGCCGGAGGGCGAATTGCCGCTTCGCCTGCACCGCGCCAGCGGCGGCAAGGTGATGATCGAACAGGGTCCGACAGGCCTTCACGAACTGCTTGACGTCGAGGGGTTTGCCGTCGCCACGCATGGTGACATCGAAGCGGTGCTATGGGGCAAGCTGCTACTCAACCTCAACAACGCGCTGGTGGCGCTTTCCGGCCTGCCGTTGACGGCAGAGCTTGCCGATCGCCGCTGGCGGCTGATCCTGGCCGGCCAGATCGACGAAGCGTTGGCGGCAATGACGGCGACAGGCATCGAACCCGCTCGCATCGCCGGCCTGCGTCCCGCACTGCTGCCAAAGGTGCTTCGCCTGCCCGACTGGCTGTTCAAGTTCTTGGCGCGGCGGATGCTTGCCATCGACCCGGCCGCGCGTTCGTCGATGTGGGATGACCCTTCAGCGCCGCCGGCCGACGGAGATCGGCGAACTGCAAGGCGCGGTCCTGCGCCTGGCCGAAAAGGCCGGCACGCCGGCACCTTTGCTGAAGCGTGTGACGGCACTGGTGCGCGCGGCCGAGCAGGAGAGGCGCGGATCGCCCTGCCTGACGCCGGAAGTCGTCGTCGCGACCGTCAGATCGTAGCCCGCACAGGCGCCCAGTAACGGCCCTTGCCGGTGCGCTTGGCTTCGTAGAGCGCATGGTCGGAACAGCTGAGCAGGATTTCCGGATCGCCGCCGTCGGCGGGTGCGAAGGCGCTGCCGACGCTCAAGCCGACATGGATGGCGGAACCGACCCCGAGGTCGAAAGGCACCGAGACCTTTTCGATGGCCCGCTTTGCCAGGTAGGTGGCCTCGATCTCCGAGGTTGCGGGCAAAAGGATGACGAATTCATCGCCGCCGATGCGGAAGACCACGTCCCCCGGCCGGAAGCCGCGCTTCAATCGTTCGGCCACCTTGCGCAGCAGCACGTCGCCGACGGCGTGGCCAAAACGGTCGTTGACCTGTTTGAAGCCGTCGAGATCCATGCTGAGCACTGCAAACGGCTTGCCGCCATTGGCGGCCGGCGCCGCAAGGTCGCGGCACATGTCGCGCAACTTCTCCTGCAGGAAGATGCGGTTTGGCAGGCCGGTCAGCGCGTCCTTGATCGCCAGGTCGCGATTGTCCAGCTCGGCGCGGATCATGCGGGCGTTGATCGCGTGGTTCTGAAGCAGCACGATGATGACGCCGGCAACATAGAACGGCGTCTGAATTCCGACGATCGGCATTCCGGGCGCCGCAGAAAACAATGCACCGACCACGTAAGGCAGGCTTACGGCCAACATGACGAATATGGCGAAGCGCGGGGTCGCCGCATTGCGTGACGACACCACGCCAACGACACCTGCGACATTCAAGGCAGCCAGTACGGACAGCGCCATATTCCCGCTGGCAACACAGCCATAGCAGCCGAGGCCGAAGACGACCGACCAGACGCCGCTGGCTGCCATCAGGCCTGCCAGCGGCCCTTTCGAGCCGCGCCTGCGGGCCCGCTCGCATTCCCGCATCAGCAGAACGCGGACGACGAAAAGCATCAGGTCGGCTGCGATCCAGGCGTAGGGCCACCAAACCTTGGTGGCAAGTGCGGCGCTGACCGCAACCACCAGAACGCTGATGGTGCCGAACAGGACTGCGAATTTGCGGTCGAAAGTGGTGTCGAGCAGCCGGGCGCGGACGGCTTCCGGTTCCAATCTCATCGGCGAAGAGAACCAGGCAAACAGGCGAGCGCCGGCGGTCCACGTTTTGCGCGGCTCCTTGGTGGTCAGAGATAGGTCGCTTGTCAGTCGAGCGCTCCGTGCCGGTCGACACAGTCTTCGCCGGCATGCTGGGCGAGGGTGATTAACATTCGCTTAGAGCATCCGGCGCAAAACCGGGGTTTCGGAACTCCCCGCTCTGCCGCTCTAGCGGATCTGCCGCCGGCTCGCGGGTTTTAGCTTGCCGGCCCCGGTTGTTTGCGGACCGCAGGCCGACGCGGCGGACCCGGCTCGGGATCGGTTTTCGCCGCACGTGCCGGCTGCCCATGAGGGGTTTCGATCAGCGTGATCTTCTGCCAGATCTTTCGCGACAGGTTCGAAGCCAGGTTCTCGATGTCATTGACGCCGTCGATGACCACGGCGTCGTTCACCGATTGCGCGAACAGCGCGGCGATCTTGCCGGTGATCGACAGCATTTCGGAGCAATAGTCGAGATAGCGGGCAAGGTCGGCGGCGTTGGTGATGCGGGCTGGCGAATGCGCAGTCGGCTTGAAACTGGCTGAAAGTGCTGCCGGATCCTTGGTCAGCTGGTGCATGTCGATGACGTGGATCAGCGACCGCAGCCCGTGGAGCTGGCGGAACACCCGCTTGCGCTTGATCCGCTCCTCGGAGCGAATCAGGGCCAGGAAGCCCAGCACGGCGAGGATGATCATGTTGAGGGAGGCTTCGATGCCTTGCACCGACTGGAAGGCATCGTGGTTTCCCGAGATGCGGCCAAGCGGCAGGATTGTGCCGACGAACAGGAACATCAGCGCTCCGACGACGAAGGCGGCGATGATGAGGCCGCGCAGCCACCAGATCGGCGCCTCCAGCGCCTTGGCTGCCTTTGCCAGATCGCGCGACAGCGACACGAGCTCGGCGGCGACGCCGCGCAAGCCTGCATCGGGAAAGCGCTCGGCGACACGCCCTTCCAGCCGTTCGGCGGTTTCGAGGATCAGTTTCGGATCAAGCGAGCGGTAGCGCATGACGAAATGTCCAATCGGCGCTCAGGGTTCGGCCGGTGCATTGGTGCGCTTGCCATAGCGGTTGGGGCCGGGTTGCCCCGGAAACAGGCAAAGCACGAGGAAAGCGATGATCGAGACAACCGGTACGAACAGCACCAGCGCCGCAACACCCGGCTTGTCGAGGTCATGCAACCGCTTCACCGCCAACACGACGTTCGACCAAAGCGAGGCAATGAAGGCGATGAAGAAAATGAAGGACCACATGTTGCTCTCGGCAGTGCCTTCCGGCACCAGCGTGAAACGATAGAGCGGGAAGGCCTGGATGATGGCCACCAGCAATCCTCCAAGAAAATAGGCCGCACGGCTGACGCGGCCCGAAGCTCTAAAGAAAAGCCAGATGAGGTCTGATCTGTAAGGCAAGCGAATTCCGTCCGTATTCGTTGAGAAAGATCAATCGCGCAGCAATTCGTTGATCGAGGTCTTGGAACGGGTCCTGGCGTCGACCCGCTTGACGATGACGGCGCAGTAGAGGCTGGGGCCGGGCTCGTTGTTTGGAAAAGGCTTGCCCGGCAGCGAGCCGGCGACGACGACGGAATTAGGCGGCACCTCGCCGTAAAACACCTCGCCAGTGGCGCGGTCGACGATCTTGGTCGACTGGCCGATGAAGACACCCATGCCGAGCACCGAGCCCTCGCGCACGATGCAGCCTTCGACCACTTCGGAACGGGCGCCGATGAAGCAATTGTCCTCGATGATGGTTGGGCCGGCCTGCATCGGCTCCAGCACGCCGCCGATGCCGACACCGCCCGACAGATGCACATTCTTGCCGATCTGGGCACAGGAGCCGACCGAAGCCCAGGTGTCGACCATGGTGCCGCTGTCGACATAGGCGCCGACATTGACGAAGGACGGCATCAGCACGGCGCCGGGCGCGACATAGGCGGAGCGGCGCACGATCGACGACGGCACGGCGCGGAAGCCGGCCTTCTCGAAATCGACGGCGCTCCAGCCGTCGAATTTCGAGGGCACCTTGTCCCACCATACTGCCTGACCGGGACCGCCCTTTATGATCTCCATCGGGGTAAGCCGGAAGGACAGCAGCACCGCTTTCTTCAGCCACTGGTTGACATGCCATTTGCCGTCGGCCTGCCGCTCGGCAACGCGGGCGACGCCCCGGTCGAGCAGGTCGAGCGCCGATTGGATGGCCTCGCGCGTCTCGCCGCGGGTTGCGGTCGAAATCGTGTCGCGTTCCTCGAAGGCGTTCTCGATAATCTCCTCGAGGCTCGCGAGATCGGGCTTCGACATGAATTCGCTCCATTACCAAGCTGTTAAGGGCCGGCGCCTTAACCTGTTTGAAAGTCGCGCGGACCCTATGTGAAGGCTTGGGGAGGGTCAATCGCGGCAGCGTCACGGGACGGCGCAAGTGAATGATTGGACGGGTAAAGCAAATATGACTCCCATGGAAAAGGCGGGATGGACGCCGCTGCCGCATTCGGACGAGGATCTGGAGCGGTCGAGAAGCGTGCCTGACACGCCGCAAACGCGCGCGGAGACATATCGGCTGGCCTGGAACGATCCCGATTTCATGACGCGGCGCGAGTTGCGCGCGGTCAGGCTGCAGCTCGAACTGCTGAAACCGGAGATGATCCTGGCCGAGCGCGGCATCCAATCGACCGTCATCCTGTTCGGCGGCGCCCGCATTCCCGAACCCGGCGGCGAAGCCTGGGCGGCCAAGAACGAGACGCAGAAGAAGAACCTCGAGCAAAACAGCAAATACTACGAGGAGGCGCGCAAATTCGCCCGCCTCTGCTCACAGCAGTCGGCCACCTCGTACTATCGCGAATTCGTCGTGGTGACCGGCGGCGGGCCCGGCGTCATGGAGGCCGGCAATCGCGGCGCCGACGATGTCGGCGCGCCGTCGATCGGTCTCAACATCGTGCTGCCGCACGAGCAGGCGCCAAACGCCTATGTGACGCCGGAACTCTGCTTCAACTTCCACTATTTCGCGGTCCGCAAGATGCATTTCGTCATGCGTGCCAAGGCCGTTGCGGTATTTCCCGGCGGCTTCGGCACGATGGACGAGTTCTTCGAAACGCTGACCCTGATCCAGACCGGCCGCATGGAACGCGTGCCGGTCATTCTGTTCGGCAAGGCTTTCTGGGCAAGGGCAATCGACCTCGATTTCCTCGCCGAGCAAGGCACGATCACCCCCGGCGACCAGGATATCATCGATTTCGTCGACACCGCCGACGAGGCCTGGGGGATCATTAGCCGCTTCTATAAACTTTGACATGCAAGCAAGGACTTGAAGCGCGCCGGCTGCCTCAAGCAGGGACTTCGACGATCGCCGTGAGAAAGCCGGCGAGATCGTCGGTGACGAAGTCCACATCGTCCTCGTTGGCCGGGTCGCGTTCCCAGATTTCCGAGAAGGTCGGCTCGAAATTGCGCGGCACCACCAGCACCGTGGTCATGCCCAGCGATTTCGGCACCGACAGGTTGCGGGCGAGGTCTTCGAACATCACCGCATTTTGCCCGGTAACGGCGTGGAGTTCGGCAAATTTCTCATAGGATTGCCGCGCCGGCTTGGGGTTCAGTCCGGCTGCGACGATATCGAAAATATCGTCGAAATGCTCAAGAATGCCCAACTGCCGCGCGGTGCGTTCGGCATGCCGGCGATCCCCGTTGGTGAAGATGAATTTACGGCCGGGAAGCTGGCGTATGGCGGTGCCGAGGACGGGATCTGGAACCAGCCAGGAATAATCGATGTCGTGGACCTTCTCGAGAAAATCATCGGGGTCGATGCCGTGGCGCGTCATCAATCCGTTCAGCGTCGTGCCGTATTCGCGGTAGAGCTCCTTTTGCAGCTTGCGTGCTTCCTCGCGCGGCAGCGTCAGCAATTCTCCGACGTAGGCGGTCATCTTCACATCGATCTGCGAGAACAGATTCGAATGATGCGGATAAAGCGTGTTGTCGAGATCGAACACCCAGTCGGTGACATGGGCAAAGCGGGCGGGGTCGGGAAGTGTGGTCATACCGTCCTTATGGCACGAAACGATCTTTCTAACAGGAGGTTTATCCACAACCTATGCGCGCCCTGGGTGGTGAAAATGGTGCCATAATTAAAATCTTAAGCATCGCCGAAAGGCGACATTCAGCGCTTGCTGTGACCAAGACGGATCAGTGGGAGCCAGCGATGAATCGCATATTTCTAAAGTCTGCCGCCATCGCTTTCGCCTCTGTCGCGGTCTCGCTTTTGCTGACGCTGATCGTCGTGCCGGCAATGGGTTTTCCGATCAATCGCACCATCTGGCTGACATCCACCGTCTGCCCGCTGGCGCTTGCCTGGGGCGTCGGCGCCTATACGTTCTGGCAGGGCGAAAGCTTGCAGACCGCCCATCGCGAGCTCGCCCGCGCCCATGCCCAACTAGCCGCCGCGCACAGGCGCTTGGCGGAAAAGGCGAGCCGCGACGACATGACCGGCATGCTCAACCGCGAAAGCTTCTTTGCCGCGCTCGACGGCTCCCGGCGTAATTTCGATCGCGGAGCATTGCTGATCATCGATGCCGATCATTTCAAGACCATCAACGACAGCTACGGCCATCTGATCGGCGACGATGCGCTGCTCCTGATCGCAAACGCGATAGAGCGTGGCGTGCGCAGCGGCGACGTGCTTGGCCGCATCGGCGGCGAGGAATTCTGCGCCCTTCTGATCGGCGCTACCGAACACGAGGCCAGGCGCGTCGCCGAGCGCATCCGCCGTGAAGTCGAGCGTATCCGTTTCCGGCCCGTCGACGAACGAACGGTTCCGCTGACAGTCAGTATTGGCGGCATCACCTGCGACAAGGACGCCGCAGTGTCGGAGCTGATGCGCGCCGCCGACCAGCGGCTTTACGAGGCCAAGCATCGCGGCCGCAATCTGTCGATCATCGACCGCGATATTTCCGAAGCCGCCTGAGCCTTGGCGGTCGCTAACAAGAACTAACCTTTCAGACCTTTGCCGGATCGAGCGCCGGCTCGCCTTTGCGGCGCGCCACGATCGCCGCAAGATCGGCGGTCTCGAAAGCATCACGCAGGGCGTCGAACGACGGCAGCACGAAATAAGCACGCTGAAACTTGTCGATCTCGTAGCCGGTGCGCATTACGGTTTCCAGGTCGAAGGCGACATGGTGCGCCTCGCCGCTTTCCACCGCGAACTGAAGCTCCGTGAAGGATGACATCAGCCCAGCGCCGAACGCCTTCAGCGGCTGGCCGGGTTCGCGCATCAGCCCGTATTCGACGGTGTACCAGTAAAGCCTGGTGATCATCTCGTCGCCGCCGAGCGCAATCACGCTGTCGGCCTTCTTGCCATACATCTGCATGAAGTCGGCAAAGACCGGTTGCGTCAAGATCGGCACGTGACCGAAGAAATCGTGGAACATGTCGGGCTCGACAATGTAGTCGAGCTCCTTTTGGGTTCGCAGCCAGTTGGTGACCGGGAAACGGCGGTTGGCGAGGTGGTCGAAGAACGGCTGGGCGGGAATGAGCCCCGGCACGGCGACGATCTCCCAGCCGGTGAGCTTGCGCAGCTTCTCGCTGACCTCACCGAAATCCGGGATCTTGTCGAGAAGGCCGAGAGCCGCAACGCCATCGAGATAGGAATGATGGGCGAGCTTCCTGGTCAGCTTCGTCTGGCGGTCGCACAGCGTGCGCCACACCGCCTGTTCTTCGTCGCTATAATTGTAGCCCTGCGCCACGGTGAAATCGGCACGGCAGACCGAATAGTCGCCGCGAAGGCCTCGCGCGGCGCATTCGCGGGCATAGTCGGCAACGTTCATGGTCATGGCTGCTCTCCCTGGAAATCATGATCAGCGGATTGCCGGCAATTCTAGCGGAATGGCGGGAGGCAAATCAGCTTTGATGGTGGCTCAAATGCGGGGTTGGAGGTAAAAGACTCCACGATCGAGCTTTGGGAGAGTGAAAATGCCTCAGTTTGACGAATTCGAGATCAAGATGCTCGACATCCTGCAGCGCGACGGGCGCAAGCCGGTATCCGAACTGGCGCAGCAGATCGGCCTGTCGACGACACCTTGCGCGCGGCGCTTCGAGGCTCTTCAGCAGGCGGGCATCATCAAGTGCTTCGCCGCGGTGCTCAGCCGTCGCGCTGTCGGGCTGATGGTCGAGGTGTTCATCCAGGTGCGCCTGACCAGCCACAGCGACGGCTCGCCCGAAAGCTTCATCGCCGCCGTCCAGCGCATGGACGAGGTGTCCTCATGCTGGACCATGACCGGCGACCATGATTTCCTGCTGCACGTGATGGTGCCGTCGGTCGACGAGCTCAATGCTTTCGTCATGCACCGTCTGATGCGGCTCGAAGGCGTGCGCGACGTCCACACCCAGCTTGTGCTGCAGAACATCAAGGGGCCCGGCCATGTCCCGCTTGCACATCTCAGACGATAGGCATTTCTGCGGAAAGGCTGCACAAAAACTGCTGAAGCTGGCCAATCTCCAGAGCTAGATCGCCGACTACGACATGCGGACCGCCATAGCACAGGGCCCGCCATGAAAATCGTCCTGATCAACCCGCCACATACAGCCATCGGCAGCCGTGTGCCGGACGACCATCTGCCGCCGCTCGGTTTGCTGGCACTGGGCGGTCCGCTGATCGACGCGGGACATCAAGTGCGGCTTGTGGACGCCGAATTCGGGCCGATGGCGCTTGCCACGCTGGTCCGGGACGCCTTGAGCGACCATCCCGACTGCATTCTGATCGGCCATTCCGGCTCGACCTCTGCACATCCGACAGCCCTGCTGATCGCCGGCATGGTCAAGGACATCGAGCCGGCGACAATCCTGATTTATGGCGGCGTGTTTCCGACTTATCACTGGCGCGACATACTGGCCGAAACAGATGCCTTCGACTTCATCGTGCGCGGCGAGGGCGAGGCGACAATCGTCGCGTTGGTCGAAGCGCTGGAAAAACGCAAGCCGCTGTCGGATGTGACGGGCATTGCCTTTCATGATGATTTGCGCCGGCCTTTTGCCACCCGGCCGGCAAGGACGATCGCCAATTTCGACGATTACCGCATCGGCTGGGAACTGATCGACTTCAGTCGCTACAGCTATTGGGGAGGCAAGCGCGCGGTGGTCATGCAGTTCTCGCGAGGCTGTCCGCATCTGTGCAACTATTGCGGCCAGCGCGGCTTCTGGACGCGCTGGCGGCACCGCGACCCCCTGAAGTTCGCGCGGGAGATTGCCTGGCTATACCGCGAGCATGGCGTCGAGCTGATCAACCTTGCCGACGAGAACCCGACGTCGTCCAAAAAAGCCTGGCGCGCCTTTCTCGATGCGATGATCGCCGAGAACGTGCCGGTGCTGATCGTCGGCTCCACCCGCGCCGACGACATCGTCCGCGACGCCGACAGCCTGCATTTCTATCGCAAGGCCGGCGTCATCCGCTGGCTGCTTGGCATGGAAAACACCGACGAGCAGACGCTCCAGTTGATCCGCAAGGGCGGCAGCACCTCGTCCGACCGCGAGGCGATACGGCTGTTGCGCCTCAACGGCATCTTGTCGATGGCGACCTGGGTGGCCGGTTTCGAGGACGAAAGCTTTCGCGACCTCTGGCGCGGCTTCCGCCAGCTGATCGCTTATGACCCCGACCAGATCCAGGCGCTCTATGTGACGCCGCATCGCTGGACGCCGTTCTTCAGGATTGCCAGGGACCGCAAGGTAGTCCAGTTGGACGCCCGCCTGTGGGACTACAAGCACCAGGTGCTGCAGATGACCCGCCTCAAGCCGTGGATGCTGTTCTTCGCCGTCAAGCTGATCGAACTGGCCGTGCAGTCGCGGCCCAAGGCCCTGGTGCGTATCCTGTTCCACAAGGATCCGGAGCAACGGCATTCGATGCGCTGGTACACCAAAATGGGCCGCCGCGTCTGGTTCCGCGAAGTCTGGGGCTTTCTGGTCCGCGACCGCCGCCTAAAAAATGGCCCGACGCTCGCCGAATTCTGGGGCGCGCCGCAAGACGAGGAAGAGGAATCGATGGTTGTCGAACGCCTGTCGCGTAAGTCCGTGACCGCTATTTCGCCAAACGCTTGAGCCCCTCAGACACCCGGCCTCACGGCACGATCAGCGTGCCGGCGCCGTGTTCGGTGAACAGCTCGAGCAGCACCGCATGCGGCGTCTTGCCGTTGAGGATGACGACGCCTGCGACGCCGCGCTCGATTGCCTCGATGCAGGTCTCGACTTTGGGGATCATGCCGCCCGAGACAGTGCCGTCCTTGATCAGGGCCTTGGCCTCGGCCACGGTCAACTCGTCGATCAGCTTCTTGTCCTTGTCGAGCACGCCGGGCACGTCGGTGAGGAACAGCAGGCGCGTCGCCTGGCAGGCGCCTGCGATGGCGCCGGCAAAAGTGTCGGCGTTGATGTTGTAGGTATGGCCGTCGCGGCCGGGCGCCACCGGCGCCAGCACCGGGATCATTTCGGACCGCGCCAGGAGGTCGAGCAATGTGCGGTCGACCTCGACCGGTTCACCGACGAAGCCCAGGTCGAGCACCCGCTCGATGTTGGAATCAGGATCGATCATGGTCTTGCGCGCCTTTTCGGCAAACACCATGTTGCCGTCCTTGCCGCACAGGCCGATCGCCCACTCGCCCTCGGCATTGATCAGCGCGACGATCTCCTTGTTGATCGACCCGGCCAGCACCATCTCGACGATCTCGACGGTCTTCTGGTCGGTGACGCGCAAGCCGCCCTCGAATTTGGATTCGATGCCCATCTTGCTGAGCATGGCGCCGATCTGCGGCCCGCCGCCATGCACGACGATCGGGTTGACGCCGGATTGTTTCAAAAGCGCGATGTCGCGGGCGAAAGCCTTGCCGAGCGCGATGTCGCCCATCGCGTGGCCGCCATATTTCACCACGACCGTCTTGTTTTCGTAGCGTTGCATATAGGGCAGCGCCCTTGAAAGCAGCGCGGCCTGCATTTCGGCGGTGGCGGCGACATCCGTCATCGGCGTGGTTCCCAGCTTGGCATGAACGGCGGCGTCTTAGCGGGAATTGGACGAGGGGGCAAACGGCTTTGCTGTCACGATCGATCAAATCACCGCCTATGCCGGCACCTGCAGCGGCGCCCGCCGGCCCAGCCATCCCGAGATCTTTTCCATCTGCGCGGCGAACGACAAAAGCGTCTCCTCGTCGCCGGGGCGGCCGGCGGCCTGGACGCCGAGCGGCAGGCCGGCATCGGTCATGTAAACCGGAAGCGTGATCGACGGTTGCCCGCTGACGTTCTGGATCGCCGGCCAGTGGGTGAACCAAAGGCTCTTGTCCATCAGCTGGCCGAATAGCGGCTTGAACTTCAGCAGGCCGGCGAGGCGCAGTCTGTCCAGGACATTCTCGATGAATTCGTCGGCGCCTTTCGGGTCCATGGTGCCGCAGGCGAGCGGCGGGTGCGCGATGACAGGCATCAGCACTGCATCATAATGCGCGGTTTCGGTGATAAGCCGGCGCGAGGTTGCGTGCAGCCGCTGCAGGCCGGCATAGATTTCGCCGGCCGAGAGGATTTCACCGAATCGGCTCATCACGCGCGTGGCGCGTTCGATGTCGCCTGAGATGGAGCGGCCGACGCGTAAGGCCTCGCCACGCATCGTGCCGGCCACCGCCGCGGCGACGGTTCTGGCGAAATCGGCGATGAAATCGCGATCGATATAGGGCAGGTCGATCTCCTCGACGCTGTGCCCACCTTCGCGCGCCAGCCCGATCGCCGCATCCAGAGCTTTCAACGTCTCTTCCGATATCGGCAGGCCGAGCGGCGATTTTCGATAGAAGGCGAGCTTGAGCTTGCCCGGATCGCGCCCGGCCGCCGCAGCGAAACTGCCGTTCGGCGACGGTGCCGCGTAGGGCGACAGTGGGTCGGGCCCGTGGGTCAGGTCGAGCAGCAGGGCCGTATCGCGCACCGAGCGGGCCAACGCATGGTCGACGACAAAGCCGTACCAGCTTTCGGTGATGAGCGGCGTCAAGGGCACGCGGCCGCGCGAGGTTTTCAGCCCGACCAGCCCGGTGCAAGCCGCAGGCACCCTGATCGAGCCGCCGCCGTCCGAGGCATGCGCCACCGGCACGACACCGGCCGCGACCAGCGCAGCCGCACCGCCCGAGGAACCGCCGGTCGTGTGCGCGGTGTCCCATGGATTGCGGGTGACGCCGTAAGCCACCGACTCGGTCACCAGTCTCAGCCCGTGTTCGGGTGCGGTGCTGGTGGCGATCGGGATCAGGCCGGCGGCCAGATAGCGTTCCGTCATGACCGAGTTGAAATCGGGGGTGTAGGCTGGGATGCGGCTGCCGCCATGCGTCGGCACGCCCTTCATGGCAATGCCGAGGTCCTTCAGCGCAAAGGGCACTCCGGCAAGCGGCAGCTTGTGGTCGACGGTTTTCGCTCGCGCCCGCGCCGCCTCAAAAAGCGGTTCGGCGATGGCGTTGATCTCCGGCCGGGTGGCCTCGGCTCGGGCGATCGCCGCATCGACGAGATCTTGCGGTGTGATCTCTCCCTTGTGCACGAGTGCGGCCTGGCCGGTCGCGTCATACTCCCACAGAACCCGCTCGATCGACATGGTCGCCCTCCCTCTCATGGCAAGCTAGCGGGCGGCGATTTCCTTGGCAATCGAGGCCGGCGCTGCCGGTGCGCAAGACCATTTCAGTCGTTGCAAATACATTGCAATCGCCTAATTTGGCGGCCGATGACGCCGCAGGACATCAGCAACCTGATTGTCCGGACTTCGATGAAGGACCGGGCTGCGTTCGATCTGCTGTACCGGCAGACCAGCGCGAAACTTTTCGGCGTCTGCCTTCGTGTATTGAAGGATCGGGGAGATGCAGAAGAGGCGCTTCAAGAGGTCTTCGTCAAGATATGGACGAAGGCGGACCGTTTCGCAGTTTCGGATCTGAGCCCGATCTCCTGGCTGGTGGCCATTGCGCGCAATCACGCGATCGATCGGATCAGGGCGCGGCGAGAGCCTGCCGCCTATATCGATGCCGCGCTCGACGTGGCCGATCCGGCGCCGGGGCCGGAGGCCATGGCCGTGGCGGGCGGTGAGTCCGAACGCATTTACCATTGTCTCAAAGAATTGGAGAAGGACCGGGCGGCGGCCGTCCGGGGCGCCTATCTGGATGGCAAAAGCTATGCCGAACTGGCGGAGCGCTATGGCGTACCGCTGAACACGATGCGGACCTGGCTGCGGCGCAGCCTGTTGAAACTGAGAGAATGCCTGGAAAGATGACGCTGGCCGACGACAATGGACCGGAACGTGGGGGCGACGACCTGTTCGCCGCCGAATACGTTCTTGGCGTTCTGGCCGCCGATGAACGCGAGATCGCGTCGCGCCGCATCGATGCGGACGCCGCCTTCGCGCGCCTTGTCGATGCCTGGGAGGCGCATCTTTCGCCGATGGCCGCCGCCTATCCGGAGACAGAGCCTCCGATCAGGGTCAAGGAAGCATTGGACCGCCGGCTGTTCGCTGCAGAGCCGCGCGCCGGCCTATGGTCGAGCCTTGGCTTCTGGCGCGCTCTTGCCGCCGCCGCCATTGCGGCGCTGGCGATCTACATCGCCGTGCCTTACTTCCGCCCGCCCACCGAACCGCCGCAGACTCGGCTTGTCGCCTCCCTGGCGGCCGAAGGCAGCGACGTCAAATATCTCGTCGTCTACGATGCCGTCCGTCACGATGTCGGCCTTTCCCACGTCTCCGGCGAGCGGGCCGCCGGCAAGGACTTCGAGCTGTGGATGATCGAAGGCAAGAATGCGCCGGTGTCGATGGGCGTCATCCCGGCCGGTGCGACCGCGCATTTGGCCATCCCGCCCGCCGTCCAGGAGAAATTGGCGCAAGGCGCCGTGCTTGCGGTCAGCGTCGAGCCAGCCGGCGGTTCACCGACCGGCCAGCCGACTGGACCGGTGGTCGCAGCGGGCGATCTGAAGAGCGTCTGACCGCTTCTTGCCTCTAGAAGCAGACCTGAAATCTATCTCCCGCGATTTAAACGCCTGCAAAGTTTGTTGGCGGCTGCCGATCCGCACTGGGCAAATTGCAGCGACACAATATTTTTTGCGGAGAGGGCGAAACTCCCACATTTCTGTCGCGTATCTCCTTGCGTTCCCGAATGAGGCGAACGATAACCCGAGGAGATTGAAATCATGCGTAAATTCGCCACCCTTTTGCTTGCCGGAACGGTCGCCATTTCTGCGCTCGCCACCATTGCCTATGCCCAAAATCCGATGGTCGGCGGCGCCGCCATGTATGCCCAGAAAAACATCGTCGAAAATGCTGTCAACTCGAAGGACCACACGACGCTGGTCGCTGCCGTCAAGGCAGGCGGCCTGGTCGATACGCTGCAAAGCGCTGGCCCCTTCACCGTGTTCGCGCCGACCAACGAGGCCTTTGCGGCACTTCCAGCCGGCACGATGGGGACGCTGCTCAAGCCTGAAAACAAGGACAAGCTGGTCAAGATCCTGACTTGCCATGTCATCGGCGCCAAGGCGATGGCCGCCGACGTCGCCAAGATGGTCAAGGATGACGGCGGCACCCACAAGGTCAAGACGGTCGGTGGTTGCGAACTGTCGCTCAAGACCGACGGCGGCAAGGTCACCGTGACCGACGAGAACGGCAATGTCGCCAATGTGACGATCGCCGATGTCGAGCAGTCCAACGGCGTCATCCACGTCGTCGACAAGGTTCTCCTGCCGAAGATGTAACAAACGCACGCTGCCGGCGAAGATATCGCTAAGGGCCTCCCTGCGCACACTCCGCGCCGTTCACGCAAGATGTGGATAGGCGCGGAGTCCCGCTTTGAGGACAGCGATCGTCACCGGCTTTTGATTTCCGTGTGGCGGTCGAATTTGGCACAAGCAATGACAGGAGGAATGGCCATGAACCGTCGCGAGCTTCTTTTGAGTGGTGCGGCAGCCCTTGGCGTTGTCGCAGGCGCCACCGCGCTGCGCATGGGCGGAGCCCAGGATGCACGCGCGGCCGAGACTTTCGAGGTCACCAAGACCGAAGCCGAGTGGCGCGCCATCCTGTCCGACGCGGCCTTCAATGTGCTGCGCAAGGAGGGCACGGAATACCCGGGAACCAGTCCGCTGCTCAACGAGCACCGCAAAGGCATCTTCGCTTGCGCCGGCTGCGACCTGCCGGTCTATTCGTCAGAGACCAAGTTCGATTCCGGCACAGGCTGGCCGAGCTTCTGGCAGGAAATCCCGAATTCCGTCGGCAAGACCGTGGACAGGTCGTTGGGCATGACCCGCACCGAGGTCCACTGTCGCCGCTGCGGTGGCCATCTCGGCCACGTCTTCGACGACGGTCCGCCGCCGACCGGGTTGCGGCATTGCATCAACGGCGTCGCCTTGACCTTCAAGCCGGCGACGGCGTGAGGACGGCTGCGCCCTGGCTTTGTCGGAGCGCGCGAGGACTTCGTAATGGTTGATTTTGCGCATGACCCCGAAAATCGCTTTTCGGGGTCATGCGCGAGGGCGCCAGGCGGGGGATCCAGCGCGCCTCAATGGCCTCCGCCACTGCCGCCCTGAGCGGCTGGCTTGCGGATCACCAGGGTGAAGAGCCCAAGCGTCGCGAACAAAACCGTCAGCATGAAGAATACGTCCATGAACGACAGCAGCGATGCCTGCTGCTGGACCATGCCTGACAGTTTGGAGATGGCCGCCTTGGAGGCGTCGAGCCCGGCGGTCTGCTCGAAGTTGAGCGTCATGTTCTGCAGCTTCTGCTGCGCAGCGGCACTTCCCCATTGCACGTGCTCGGAGAGCCTGGCGTAGTGGAAGGCATTGCGGTCGATCAGCACGGTGTTGATGACGGCCAGGCCGACGGCGCCGCCGAGATTGCGGGTCAGGTTGAACAAGCCAGACGCATTCTTCAGCCGCTCCGGCGGCAGGGTTCCGAGCGCAATGTTGTTGATCGGCACCATGCAGAGCATCATCGAGCAACCGCGCAGGATCTGCGGGATCAGCAGTTCATAGAAATCCCAGTCGGCGGTGAGATGCGTCATCCACCAGGTCCCCGTGGCGAAGCCGAAGAAGCCGATCATCATCATGATGCGCGGGTCCATCTTGTTCGACAGGATGCCGGAGATCGGCGCGGTGAAGAACATGGCCAGGCCGCTGACGAACAGCGCCTCGCCGATCATCATCGAATCGTAGCCGCGGATGCGCCCCAGGAACACCGGATAAAGATAGGTCAGACCGTAGAGGCCGATGCCGACGACGAAGGAGAACAGCGAGCCGAAGGCAAAATTGATATTGCTGAAGGCCCTCAGATCGACAATCGGCTCCTCGGCGGTGAACACGCGCCAGAAGAACAGCACCGCGCCGAAGGTCATGATGACGGCGCAGATGAACACCGCCTGATCCTGCAGCCAGTCGTTGTTGGGACCTTCCTCCAGCACATATTCCATGCAGCCCAGGAAGGCGGCCATGCCGGCAAGCCCCCACCAGTCGAACTTGCTGAACAGCTTGAGATTGGGTTTGTCGAAGTCGATCAGCGACCAGGCGGCCGTCGTCACCAGAATGCCGGGCACGACGTTGACCAGGAACAGCCAGTGCCAGGACATGGCATGGCTGATATAGCCGCCGACTGTCGGGCCGATGGTCGGCGCCAGCGTCGCCACCAGGCCGATCATCGGCGAGACGATGGCGCGACGCGACGGTGGGAAGATGGTGAAGGCGGCTGCAAAGACGCTCGGGATCATGCCGCCGCCGATGAAGCCCTGCACCGCGCGGTAGACGATCATCTGGTCGATATTGGTTGCGGTCGCCGCCAGCGCGCTGGCCGCGGTAAAGCCTGCTGCCGAGATCGTGAACAGCACCCGCGTCGACAGCATCCGGCTGAGGAAGCCCGACAGCGGGATCATCACCACCTCGGCAATCAGATAGGCCGTCTGCACCCACGGAATCTCATCCGAACTGGCGCTCAGCCCCGCCTGGATCTCGGCCAGCGAGGCCGAGACGATCTGGATGTCCAGGATGGCCATGAACATGCCGAACACCATCGCCAGGAAGGCGATGACGCGGCGTGTCGAGATGTGGTCGACCGGCACGGGCATGGCTGGCGCCGGCGCCGATCCTGCAGTTAGGGTTGCGGTCGCCATGACCTTTGCTCCCGGTTCCGCTTTACTTCGATGCCGAAGGCGCCGTGCGGCTGTCGACGCCGACGACGACGCTCAGGCCGGCGCGCAGCCTGCCCGTCTTCAGCACATCCGCGGGCACGTCGATGCGAACCGGAACGCGCTGCACCACCTTGGTGAAATTGCCTGTGGCGTTCTCCGGCGGCAGCAGCGAGAACACTGCTCCCGAAGCCGGCGCCAGCGACGACACGGTACCCTCGAAGTCCTGGCCGTCGATCGCGTCGACCGACACTCTGACCTTTTCACCAGGCACCAGCCGGGCAAGCTGGGTCTCCTTGAAGTTGGCGACGATATAGAGCTTGTCCATTGGCACGATGACGGCAAGCTTCTGTCCGGGGCTGATCAGGTCGCCCTGCTCGACCGAGCGGTTGCCGACCACGCCGTCATAGGGTGCGCGCAACACGGTGAAGGACAGGTCCCGCACCGCCTTGTCGTGGGCAAGCTGCAGCGAGGCCAGCGTGCTGGCCGATTCCGCGCGCTGCGCCTGGAGCACGCCGATATTGGCCTGAGCCGCCGCGATCTGCGCGTCGGCGCCGGCAAGTGCGGCATTGGCTTGCTCGACCGCCGTCTGGGCATCGTCCAACTGGGCCTGGGTGCCGACGTGGGTCTTGAGCAGCTGGGCGGCCCGCGCTTGGACGCGCTTGGCATTATCGGCCGCGGCCTGGTCGGCGGTCTTCTGCGCCTGCGCCTGCTTGAGCGAGGCGCGCGCCGCCTCGGTCTGGGCATCGATACGCTCGAGCGTCTTGCTCAACGTGGCGATCTGCGCCTCGGCCTGGGCAACGGCAATCTTGTAGTCGCCGTCATCGACGATCAGCAGCGGGTCGCCGGCCTTCACCTGCTGGTTCTCGGTCACTTTGACCTGATCGACATAACCCGAGATTTTTGGCGAGATGAACGCCGTGTCGGCCTGGACATAGGCGTCGTCAGTCGTGATCATGAAGCGCCCGTCGGTCCAGTAATCATAGCCATACCAGGCGCCGGCGCCCAGCAGGGCCAGGCCGATGATCGGCAACAACATCGAGCGCATCGAGCGCTTCTTTTTGGCGGGAGCCAGCGGGGTGACGTCGGCGGGTTTGACAGGGGCTTCCGGCGCTTCGATCGCAGGCTGGACCTTGGCACTGGGGAAAGGGCGGACTTCGGCACTGGTGGGCGCGTTCGAGGACATGATATCTCTCTAAATTAACTGGCGCTGAATTTTGTCAGACTGAACCGTTCGGTTCGATCTCGACGTTGACTTAGCGCTTAAAGAGGCCCATATCAAGAGCAATCGAACCGGATGGTTCGAATTATTTTACGAGGTGTGACATTATGGCCGAAGCCCCCAAGGCCGCTGCTTTGCCTGAGTCAGGCCCATTGCCCAGCGCTGGCAAGGACCAGTGCGATCTGCTGGACAGTCTGCCCCGCGGCCGCCCGGCCGCGGGACAAGATCCCGTCAAGCGCAGCCAGATCATCGACGGTGCGCGCCGTGTCTTCATCGACAAGGGCTTCGAAGCCGCGTCGATGAACGACATTACGCGCGAGGCCGGCGTGTCCAAGGGCACCATCTATGTCTACTTCGCCAACAAGGAAGAGCTGTTCGAAGCGCTGATCGAGGAAGAACGCGGCACGATTTTCAAGAACATGTATGAGGTGCTCGACCAGATCGGCGACCTTCGCCAGACGCTGGTGAAGTTCGGCATCGTGCTATCCATGAAGATCACTTCGGCGAGGGTCATCCTGGCGCAGCGGACGGTGATCGGCGCGTCGGAACGCATTCCGGAGCTTGGCGCGCGATTTTACGAACGCGGCCCGAAGCGCGGCCATGACAGGGTTGTCGTTTTCCTCAACATGGCTATCGAACGCGGCCTGCTGAAGATCGACGATGTCGAGCTTGCCGCCTATCAGTTCACCGAGCTGTGCCTGGCCGGTCTTTTCCGCCAGTGCATATTCGCCTATCGCACCAAGGCGCCAAGTGCGGCCGAGATCGAACATATCGTCAGGTCGGGCGTCGACGTGTTCCTGAAGGCCTACGGCACCGAACAGCTTGCAGAGCAGGAACGGGCCTCCAGCCCCGCCTGACCAGCCGTCGGAGTCCGTTGCCTATCCGCCATTGGCGGCGAGCACGATCGCCGCACGCAATTCCTCGAGGCCCTCGCTCTTTTCCGACGACGTGGCGAGCACGAAGGGAAAGGCCGCCGGGCGTTTCTTGATTTTCGCCAGCGTTTCCTCGATCAGCTGCGGTATCCCCGCCGCCTTGATCTTGTCGGTCTTGGTCAGCACGATCTGATACGACACCGCCGCCTTGTCGAGCAGCGACAGCACCTCGTCGTCCTTGGCCTTGATGCCATGACGGGCATCGATCAGCACGTAGACGCGCTTCAGCGTCACCCGGCCCTTGAGATAGTCGAACACGAGCTTCGTCCACTCGTCGACCTTTTCCTTCGGCGCCGTGGCGTAGCCATAGCCCGGCATGTCGACCAGGGCCATCGGCGGCAGATCGGCGCCTTCTCCCGAAAATCCGCCCGGCACGAAATAGTTGAGCTCTTGCGTCCGGCCCGGCGTGTTGGAGGTGCGCGCCAGCCCCTTCTGGTTGACCAGCGCGTTGATCAGCGACGATTTGCCGACATTGGAGCGGCCGGCAAAGGCGATCTCGGGTGGACCCTCCGGCGGCAGGAATTTCATTGCCGGCACGCCGCGGATGAAGATCCAGGCTCGCGTGAACAATTCGATGCCGATCGTGGTCTTGTTCAACGCGTTCAAACCGCTGCCTCCAGAAGAAAAATGTTGCTGCCACGAATGGCATCGAGATTGCGGCTGATCTTTTCCACCGGCCAGTGCCACCACGCCAGCGCCAGCAGCCGCCGGATGGTCCTTTCGTCGAAGCGCATCTTCACCACCTTGGCAGGATTGCCGGCGACGATCGCATAGGCCGGCACATCGTGCGTCACCACCGACTTTGCCGCGACGATGGCGCCGTCGCCGATCTTCACGCCCGGCAGCATCACCGCTTCCATGCCGATCCAGACGTCATTGCCGACGATTGTGTCGCCACGCACCTCTTTAGACGATGTCGCCGGGTCGAAACCTTCCTCCCAGCCGTGGCCAAAGATGTTGAACGGATAGGTCGAAAAGCCGGACATGGCGTGATTGGCGCCGTTCATGATGAAGCGCGCACCCTCGGCAATGGCGCAGAACCTGCCGATGACCAGCCTGTCGCCGATGAACGGATAATGATGCAGCACGCATTTTTCGGCGAATTTGTCGGGTCCGTCAGGGTCGTCATAATAGGTGAAGTCGCCGATCTCGATATTCGGCGCCGTCACCAGCGGTTTCAGAAAGCCGACGCGCGTGTGCAACGGGATCGGATGCTTGATCGATGGATTGGGTCCGGTCATATCGAGCTCCATCGGGCAACTGCCAGCCAGGTCAAAATAGCGCGATCCGTCCGGCAGTACCAATCGCTTAATCCAGGCCGGCAACTTGTGCAAAAAGCCCCGGACGAACCGGGGCTTTTGGGTTTCGCATCATCGGAGCGCCGGCTATTCCGCCGGCGACGGTTTCTTGCGGAACAGCGCGACCAGATTATCCCACAATTCGATCTTGGCGCCTTGCCGCTTCATGATCACGCCCTGCTGGAGGATCGACAGCGTGTTGTTCCAGGCCCAGTAGATGACGAGGCCGGCCGGAAAACCCGCCATCATGAAGGTGAAGATCACGGGCATCCAGGTGAAGATCGCAGCCTGCGTCGGGTCCGGCGGCGTCGGGTTCATGCGCATCTGCAGGAACATCGTCACGCCCATGATCAGCGGCCAGACGCCGATCATCAGCATGTGCGGCAAGGTGACCGGGATCAGCCCGAAGAGGTTGAAGATCGATGTCGGGTCCGGCGCCGCCAGATCCTGGATCCAGCCGAAGAACGGCGCGTGCCGCATCTCGATGGTGATGTAGAGCACCTTGTAGAGCGAGAAGAACACCGGGATCTGCAACGCCACCGGCCAGCAGCCGGCGAGCGGATTGATCTTCTCGGTCTTGTAGAGCTCCATCATCGCCTGCTGCTGCTTCATCTTGTCGTCCGCGTATTTCTCGCGGATCTCGAGCATCTTGGGCTGCACCTTCTTCATGTTCGCCATCGACGCATAGGACTTGTTGGCGAGCGGGAAGAACAGCGCCTTGACGATGACGGTGGTGGCGAGGATCGCCAGACCGAAATTGCCGAAGAATTTGTAAAGCGTGTCGATCAGCCAGAACATCGGCTTGGTGATGAAATAGAACCAGCCCCAGTCGATCAGAAGATCGAACTGGCGAATATGACGGTCCTTTTCATAAGCGTTGATCGTCGAAACTTCCTTGGCGCCGGCGAATATCTCCGACTCCACGGTCGTCGATTGCCCGGGAGCGACCGTGACAGGATCGGACAGGAAATCGGACTGGTAGCTGTGCGGATGGGGCCCGCTTTTGAACTCGAAATAAGAGAATTTGGGCTGAAATTCGCGGCCGCTAGGCGGCACGAGGGTCACCGCCCAATACTTATCGGTGATGCCCAGCCAGCCGTCGGTCGACTTGCCTGGCTTGTATTCCTTGTCAGATTCGACGCTGGAGTATTTGTATTCCTGCAGGCCCTCGCTTCCGGTAACGCCGATCAGGCCCTCGTGCAGCACATAGGTGCTGGCGATAGCCGGCTTGTCGAAACGCGTAACGCGGCCATAGTTCGACAACGTCGCCGGCGCCGAGCCGCCGTTCTGAACCGTGTCGGACACGGTGAACATATATTGGCTGTCGACGGAGAAGGTGCGCTTGAAGGTCAGGCCCTTGTCGTTGGTGAAGGTCAGCGTGACCGGCGTCGCCGGTGTCAGCGTCGCCTTGCCGTCGGTCTGCCAGACGGTGTCGGGGCCGGGCAGCGTGCCGACATTCGGCGTGCCGGAAAAGCCGATCTCGGCGAAATAGCCGTTCGGCAGAGACGCCGGGTTGAGCAACGCGATCTCGGGCGAGGTCTTGTCGACCGTCTCCCTGTAGTGCTTGAGCCGGAGGTCGTCGAGGCGCGCGCCGGTGAGGTTGATCGAGCCTTCGAGGCTCGGCGTGTCGATCTTGACGCGGCTGGTCGAGGCAATCGCCTGGTCGCGGCCGGCCGGCGTCACCGCGTCGCCGCCAGGCGCGTTCGGAATGGCGCCCGGCTGCACCGGTGTTTCGCTGGCGCCCGGGCTGGTGCCTTGGGCGGCCTTCTTCTGCTCCGCCACGCGCTGCTCTTCGATGCGGGCGGCTTCGCGCTGCATCTCGCTGCGCGGCATCACATAGAAATATTGCCAAAGCGCCAGGATCAGCACCGACAGTGCGATGGTGATGAAGAAGTTGCGGTTGTTTTCCATCGAAGCCCTTGGCCTATCGTGTTCCACGCAATCTGCGGGAGAGTTCGGCCTTCAACTGGCCGAACGGAGTGGTAAGCACGTCTTCGCGCCCGACGATGACATAATCATTGCCTGGCGCCATGTCATCCGCGGCATGCGTGCGCACGGCCTCTCTCAGCCGCCGCCGGATGCGGTTGCGAACGACGGCGTTGCCGACCTTCCTGGTGACGGTATAGCCGACGCGCGGCGCTTCGCTGTCGCCGCGGCCCAGAACCTCGACGAGGAAAAGCCGCCCGCGGCGCTTCTCACCACGGCGGACGGCCAGGAATTCCGCGCGCTTCAGAAGCCGCTTGGGATGGGCACCCGTTGGCTTGCCGGTTGCGGGCAACGATCTTGTCTCTCGCTTGGTGCTCAGGCGCTGAGACGCTTGCGGCCGCGGTTGCGGCGGGCTGCGACGACGCCGCGGCCACCTTTGGTGGCCATGCGGGCGCGGAAACCGTGCCTGCGTTTGCGGACGAGTTTGGACGGCTGGTAAGTACGCTTCATTTGTTTAAATACCGCGGGGTGCGGCCCTTCTTGATTCTGTCACTTTGTAACAGGAGCTTTGCCGGGCCGGTTTTGGCGCGATCGAAACCGCGCCGGGACGAATGGCCCGAGCGTGAGCGGGCTTATAGAAAGAAGGGTTTTGGAAGTCAATCCAGCGCGTCGGGCCGGTGTTGCCGGGCTGGCAGGGAAGTCTTGCGGCCCTTTGTCCGGCTTCGACCAAAGGATGAATTTGGCAAAAAAGCCGCAATCGCCTAATCTCACCCGATCAAGCGATCGTGAAGACGAGCAGTCCTTAAGACAAGCAGCCGTGATGACAGGCAGCCGTGACGACGAGCATGAGTGAAGTCCCAGCAACCGACGAGAGCATCGCCCAGGCGAAGGCGGCCACCCGCAGGGTGCCGCTGGCGCGCGGCCTGTCGACCAAGTTGCTGCTGCTCACCATCGTCTTCGTGCTCTTGGCCGAAATCCTCATCTTCGTGCCCTGGATCGCCAGCTACAGGCTGAGCTGGCTGAAGGAAAGGCTGAGCACGGCCGCCGCGGTTTCAATCGTCCTGGTGCAGGGCGAACCTGCCTCGCTGTCGCGTGCCGCCCAGAACGACGTGCTGATGGCGATCGGCGCCAAGGCGATCGCGGTGCGCGACGGCGGCGTCTCGCGGCTTCTGGTCGTGGCCGAAATGCCGCCGCAGGTCGACGATCATATCGATATCGCCAATGTCGGCATGATCAAGGGCATGACCGGCGCGCTGGACACGCTGTTTTTCGGCGGCAAGCGGATGCTGCGCGTCTTCGGGCCGGTCGGCGACAGCGACAAGGAATTCGAGCTGATCATGCCCGACCACCGCCTGCGCAATGCCATGCTGATCTATTCGCGCAACGTCGCCTTCGTCTCGCTGCTGATCTCGCTGTTCACCGCCATGCTGGTCTACGCCGCGATAGACCTGATCATGATCGGCCCGATCAGGACGATGACACGTTCGATGCTGTCCTTTTCCGAGGCGCCCGACGACCCCGGCCGCATCATTCACCCCGCCGCGCGGGGCGACGAGATCGGCGTCGCCGAACGCGAGCTGTCGCAGATGCAGGAGCGGCTGCAAAAGATGCTGACCGAGCAGAAGCACCTGGCCGATCTCGGCCTGGCCGTGTCGAAGATCAACCACGACATGCGCAACATCCTTGCCTCGGCGCAGCTGATGTCGGACCGCCTGCGCCAGGTCAAGGACCCGACTGTGCAGGCCTTCGCGCCAAAACTGCTGCGCGCGCTCGACCGCGCCGTGTCCTATTCGGAGGGCGTGCTTGCCTATGGCCGCACCCAGGAGCCGCCGCCGTCGCGCCGCAGGCTGCGGCTGCGCCAGCTGGTCGAAGACGTCCAAGGCCTGCTCGACATCGAATGCGGCATCGAATTCGTCAACGCCATCGATCCGGTGCTCGAGGTCGACGCCGATTCCGACCAGCTGTTCCGCGTGCTCACCAATCTTAGCCGAAACGCCGTGCAGGCGATGGCGGCGGACACCGAGAGCGCCGTGGTGCGCCGCCTGACCATATCGGCCGAGCGCATCGGCAGCGTCAGCCGCATCGTCGTCACCGACACCGGCCCCGGCCTGCCGCCAAAAGCGCGCGAAAACCTGTTCGCGGCATTTCGCGGCTCGGCCCGCAGCGGCGGCACCGGCCTTGGCCTGGCGATCGCCCATGAATTGATCCGCGCCCATGGCGGCACGGTGGAGCTGGTCGAAAGCATCGGCGGCCGCACCACATTCGCGGTCACCATTCCCGACCAGCCGGTCCGGCTCGACCAGGCCCGCAACGGTCTGCGCCGCCCGGCGTAACGAACCGTTTCGTTACGGGCCGTTTCAATTCGCAAATGGTTGGTCCGAGACTACGAGCCATCGGCTCGGCCGCCGTGTGGCGTGAGCTCGCCTTCGCCGGCGGGCGCGTGACGGCAAAACGTGGCGGCAAAACTTTTGGCCAGGATCGGCTTGCTTTTCGCAAATTCAGTCGCTAGGGAACAGCTCACATTCGCGGCCGGTCGCCAGGATCGGATTGCGGGGCTATGCAAAGCATGGCCTGTTGCGCGCCCGTAGCTCAGCTGGATAGAGCACCAGACTACGAATCTGGGGGTCAGGAGTTCGAATCTCTTCGGGCGCGCCATCAATCCAATGCACGGCCCGCCTCATGGGGCCTCTCGGGCGCGGTGAGCTCATAGCCGTCCGACTATGACCGTGACCGGTAGCCGGAAGGTCGCGAGGGCTGAGCGCCATCCCTGCCAAAAAGGGGATCGTCAGCCGATGCTGCTCAGTCGGCCTGCTTAATCTCCGGACCCGGTTCAGTCGGCGGAGCTGGCGTGCAATTCTGGCCGGTGCATTCCTGCACGGGATCGTTCGCCGGCGGGAGACAATTTTGGCCTTCACAATGAACGGGCGGCTGCGCTGTTGCGGCTTTATTGTTCGGCGGCACAGGCCGATCCTCAGCGCGAACGGCCGGCATTCCAAGGTCGATCATGGCCGTGCACAAGAGCGCAATCCGAAGCAAGTTCATTTTCGCCTCCGCAACTGACAGCGAGACGCAGATTATACCTTCGAACTGCGGCCAACATCCTGTCACCCGCGAACGGCGTTAACAGCGCGTTTCATTGCCGGTCGCAAGGGCGTACCGATTGAGATCGAGCGTCGTCCTCTTCCTGGCAAAATAGCGCCAGAAACGGGGCATTCGGCCGGAGGTGACTGAAGCCAACCTTCCGATTTTCCTGTACACGTGTTCGAAGGGTTTGAGTGCCTTAGGGCTTTCGCATATTCGAGCTTCTTCAGGTCTTTCACGGGGGAACGTACATGACGGCATTCAACAGCGTCCGCTTCCAGGTCAAGCCGGGTAGTGAAGACGAATTCGTCGAACTGTTCAGCAGCGCTCCGCGCAATTTCGAGGGATTGCGAAAAATGGCTCTCATCAAATCGGGAGACGGCGCCTTCTTCTCGATTGGAGAGTGGGACACTTTCCAGCACATGGTCGATGCCAGGCCCAAAATGCTAGGCAATCTTGATCGGTTCCGGCATGCGTTGCAGCGGCTTGAGGGCGGATATACGGATGCTGTTTCCGGCGAGGCCGTCTTCGAAACGGACGGCAGGAGCAGCGGCAGGTCGGTATAGGTTCGCACTTCGAAAAGCTTATGCCGTGCGCCACTTCCCGGCTGCCTCACCTAAACCGCACATTCCCCCTGGAAAGCTCTGCCACCGACCTGCATCCCATCAGCCGCATGTCGCGTTCGATCTCGGTTCGCATCAGGCCGAGTGCCCGTTCGACGCCGGCCTGTCCGGCGGCTGCCAGCGGGAAGAGATAGTAGCGCCCGACACCGACGGCCTTGGCACCCAACGACAGGGCTTTCAGCACATGCGTGCCGCGCTGGACGCCGCTGTCGATGATCACGTCTATCTTGTCGCCCACCGCGTCGACGATCTCCGACAGCTGGTCGAAGGGACTGCGCGAGCCGTCCAGCTGCCTGCCGCCATGATTTGACAGAACGATGCCGGTGCAGCCGATGTCGACGGCCTTTCTGGCATCGGCGACGCTCATGATCCCCTTCAGGCAAAACTGGCCGTTCCAGAAGCGGACCATGTCTTCGACGTCCTTCCAATCCAGCGATGGATCGAGGATCTCGGTGAAATAGCGGCTGATGGAAAGCGCTCCGCCACCGAGATCGATATGGCCGTCCAACTGCGGCAGGCTGAACTTTTCGTGCGTCAAATAGTCGATAGCCCATCTCGGCTTGATCGCGAACTGCATCATCCCGCCGAGCGTAAGCCGAAAGGGGATTGAAAAGCCGGTCCGCAGGTCACGCTCGCGGTTTCCGCCGGTGACGCTGTCGACGGTCAGCATCATCACCTCGACGCCGGACGCCTTGGCGCGCTCCATCATGGCGCGGTTCAGGCCGCGATCCTTATGGAAATAGAACTGATAGACCTGCGGCGTCCTGTGCTTGCGGACTTCCTCCAGGCTGACTGTGCCAAGCGACGAGACGCCGAACATCGTGCCGAACTTCTCCGCCGCCGCGGCGACGGCGCGCTCGCCGCTATGGTGAAACAGCCGCTGGAGAGCCGTCGGCGAACAATAGACCGGCATCGCCAGCTTCTGGCCCATGACGGTGACCGACATGTCGACCTGTCCGACGCCGGCAAGGACGTTGGGGACGAGATCGCAGTCCTCGAACGCCGCCGTGTTGCGCCGCAGCGTCGTCTCGTCGTCCGCGCCGCCATCGATATAGTTGAAGATCGGGCCTGGCAGGCGCTGTTTTGCCAGCCGGCGAAAGTCCTGAAAATTATAGCAGCTTTGCAATCTCATGGATTCAATCGGGCCTATGCCGGGCGCGCTGTCAAGCCAGTGCCATTGCGGCTCGCCAGCTATCCCGCCGCCTCGCGTCAGCCCGCCACAGCGCCAACCGACTCCCGCTCCACCAGCGGACATTCGAGCTTCGTGATGGGATAGCGGCCGCGACCGGGTGGGGCGGGGACTTCCAGCTGCTCGATCGCCCATTGCCCCATCGCCATATGCGGCAGGATCGACGTCGTCAGCGGCGGGAACAGATGCCGCGCGATCTCCTCGTCGTCATAACCGACCACCGAAATATCCTGGGGGATGTGCAGGCCGGCCTCCTTCAGCGCCTCGTAGCAGCCGATCGCGGTGCGATCGTTCTGGCAGAAGATGGCGGTCGGCCGGTCCTTCAGCGCCAAGAGCTTGACGGTCGCGGCATAGCCGGCGCTCGCCGACCAATCGCCTTCGACGACCAGCGCCGGGTCGAACGGGATGTCGGCTGTCGCCAGCGCCCGGCGGTAGCCCTTCAGCCGGTCCTGAGCCGCCTGCATCCAGGGCTCGCCGGTGATGGTGGCGATACGGCGATGGCCATAGCTGATCAGGTGCCGGGTCGAGCTCTGCCCGCCGGCGATCTCGCTCGGCACCACGGCGGGGAAGGCATAGTCGGCGGTGTAGCAGTTAAGCAGGATGACCGGAATGTCGAGGCCGTAGAGATAATCCGGCGCGACGATCTCGCGGGTGAAGATGGTCATGTAGATCAGCGCCGAAATGCCCCGCTTGGTCAGCGCCGCGATGGCGCGGGGCTCCATCACCTCGTCGCCCATGGTCTGCGCCACCAGCAGCACATTGCCGGCGTTCCACGAGGCTTGCCGCGCCCCTTCAATGGCGACGACCGCCTCCGGGCTGGTCGCCAACTGGTCGACGGCGAAGCCGATCACGCCATCCAGCCCGTCGAATGCGGCAACCGGGGCTCGCAAGGCAGAAAACACCGGCGGCGAATAGCCCAGCGTTCGCGCGGTCTCGATCACCCGCTCTCGGGTTTGCTGCGACAGCCTGATGCCCGGCGTGTTGTTGAGTACGAACGAAACCGTCGCCTGCGAACAGCCTGCGGCCCTGGCGATGTCGGTCATGGTAACGCGGCCCTTGGGGTTTTTCCCGGACAGCTTGCGCCGCCTGGTACCCTCAACGACGGGATCACGCAGTGGTTCGTTCATGTCATTGGTCCCTCGAATCTCGCATTTATAGGGCGAAGCGATACTAATAGATATAATCGACCCTCTTAGGCCGATTTAGTCCCCGATCCGAAACGGTAGCGACTGGGGAGGCCTCTCTCCTTTGTGGCGAGAATCCCGACCAAACTAATACTCTTTACTAATATCTGGCATCCCTATAACGTCAATCCATCATGCCGGACGACATCGGACCGCCCATGTTCGGAACGCAAGCCAGCCTGGTTCCCGTCAGCCGAAGCTTGCCTGCCGCTCCGGGAAATGTCAGACAAATCGGACTATTTACGAACGGCGAATGAGTCTCTAAAGTCGACGATCGCGGCTGGAATGGCGTCGTTCTTCGCTGCCGGAAACCCTTGAGGAGGAGGGCGTCCAAGCCGCGCCGGCAAGTTCACCATCAGCGAAAATTATTGAGTCAAATGGGAGGTTGAATATGAAATCTGCGATACGAAATGCGTCCGTCGCCGCTGCGGCCCTGCTGCTCGGCCTGTCCGCCAGCGCAATTGCGCGGGCCGACGACAAGCCGACACTGGCCTTCGTCGTCAACGGCGCTTCCGATTTCTGGAAGGCGGCCGAAGCCGGCGTCAAGAAGGCTCAAGGCGAACTGCCCAATTACAATCTGGAACTCAAATATCCGGAGCAGTCCTCGGTCGCCATCCAGCAGCGCCTGATGGACGATCTGGTGACGGCCGGCGTGAAGGCGATCATGGTCTCGGCCGTCGATCCCAAGACGTCGACCGACGGGCTGAACAAGATCGCCTCGGAAACGGCGTTGTTCACCACCGACAGCGACGCACCGCAGACCAAGCGTGTCGCCTATATCGGCTCGTCCAATGTCGATGCCGGCAAGCAGGCGGCAGAGATCGCCAAGAAGGCAATGCCTGACGGCGGCAAGTGCCTCGGCTTCGTTGGCCTGCTCGGCGCCGACAACGCCAAGGAACGTATCCAGGGCATGAAGGACGGCCTCGCCGGTACCAAGATCGAGCTGGTCGACGTGCGCGGCGATGACATCGATCAGGCCCGCGCCAAGAAGAATGTCGAGGACGCGCTGGTGGCCAGCCCCGACGTCACCTGCATGGTCGGCTTCTATTCCTACAACACGCCGCGCATCTATGAGGCGCTGCGCGATGCCGGCAAGCTTGGCCAGATCACCGTCGTCGGCTTCGATGACGATCCGATCACGCTGGGTGGCGTCAAGGAAGGCACCGTTGCCGCCACCGTGGTGCAGCAGCCCTTCGAGTGGGCCTATCAGGGCATGAAGCTGATGGCCGCCTATCTCAAGGGCGACAAGTCGGGCGTCCCGGCCGATGGACTGATCATCATCCCGACCAAGATCATCGGCAAGGACGATGTCGACGCCTACGCCGCCAGCCTCAAGGCGATGTCTGGAAACTGAGCGAATTAGGTTGCGCCGGCTCAAGGTTCGCCTTGAGCCGGCGTTCTATTGACGTGCCTCGCGAGGCTCGTCAGTCTGAGGCCAAACGGCTCACCGGCTGCTGTCAGGCGTGATGAATTATTCCGACCCATCCATCGTTGCATCCACGGACGCTCCGTTCCTGAGCCTCGACGGTGTGCGCAAGACCTATCCCGGCGTCGTCGCGCTAGACGGATTCTCGATGGACGTAAGGCCCGGCGAGGTCATCGGCCTGGTCGGCGAAAACGGCGCCGGCAAATCGACGCTGATGAAGATCCTCGGTGGCGTCACCAGGCCGGATACCGGCACCATCACCGTCGATGGCGTCGCCCATGACGGGCTGACCGTCGAGGCCAGCATCGGCTCGGGCATCGCTTTCGTCCACCAGGAACTCAACCTGTTCGAAAACCTCGACGTGGCCGCCAATATCTTCTTCGGCCGAGAACCGCTGCGCGCCGGGCCGCTCAAGCTCGTCGACCGCGCCAGGCTGCGAGCGCAGGCGGCGCCGCTGCTCAAACGCGTGGGCGCCAATTTCTCGGCCGATACGCCGGTGTCGGCGCTGTCGCTGGCGCAGCAGCAAATGGTCGAGATCGCCAAGGCGCTGTCGATCGAGGCAAGACTGGTTATCCTCGACGAACCGACGTCCAGCCTGCCGATCGCCGAAACAGACAAGCTCCTCGGCGTCATCAAGGCGCTGAAGGCAGACGGCATCAGTGTCATTTTCATCTCGCACCGCCTTCACGAGGTCGAGCGCGTCGCCGACCGCGTCGTCGTCCTCAGGGACGGAATGCTCGCCGGAACCTTGCCGAAGAGCGCCATCAATCACGACCAGATGGTCAAGCTGATGATCGGCCGCATGCTGAAGGAGCGCGAGAAGGCCGCAGAATCGGCGCGCCCGCCGGGCTCAGTCGCGCTGTCGGTCAAGGCCATTCGCACCGCCGCCTATCCTGATCGGCCCGTCGACCTCGATGTCAGGCATGGCGAGATCCTTGGCCTGGCCGGCCTCGTCGGCTCCGGCCGGACGGAACTGGCGCGCGTCCTGTTCGGCATCGACAGGAGCTTTGGCGGTTCGTTCCAGCTTGACGGAAAAGATCTGGTTCTTGGTTCGGCCGCGGATGCAGTGGCCAACGGTATTTTCCTCGTCCCCGAGGATCGCAAGCTGACCGGCATCCTCCTCGACCTGTCGATTGCCCAGAACATCTCGCTGCCCAATCTGCCAATGCATTCGCGGCGCTCGCTGGTCTCGGCCAGCGCCGAGGCCGCCACCGCCGAGAAGCAGAAGACCGATCTCGGCATCAGGGCGCCCTCCGTCCAGACGCGTACCGGCACGCTGTCGGGCGGCAACCAGCAAAAGGTCGTGCTGGCCAAATGGCTGGCGATGAAGCCGAAGGTGATGATCCTCGACGAGCCGACGCGCGGTATCGATATCGGCGCCAAGGCCGAGATCTACGGACTGATGCGGGCGCTGGCCGATGCCGGCGTCGCCGTGCTGATGATCTCAAGCGACATGGAGGAGGTGATCGGCGTGTCCGACCGCATCGCCGTCATGCATGAAGGCCAGATCTCCGGCATTCTCGACAAGGACCGGTTCAGCCAGGAAAACGTGCTGCTGCTGGCGGTCGGCAAGCAGCCGAAGTAGTTCGCAGGCATTGGGAGAAGACGATGAGCAAGAAAGATCTCGGCCTGCTGATCCTGATCCTGGTGGTCGGCGCGGTGGTGGCGATCATCAACCCGCGCTTCCTGCTGCCGATCAATCTCGCCAACACCTCGAACCTGATCGGGCTGTTCGGCATCCTGTCGATCGGCCAGGCCTTCGTCATCATCACCGGCGGCATCGAATTGTCAGTCGGCTCGGTGGTTGCGCTACTCGGTACGCTGTTCATCGATTTCATCGCCGTGCGGGAGATGGAGTGGCCGCTGGCCTTCGTGCTGATCATCGCGCTCGGCGCCATCATCGGCCTGATGCATGGCTGGCTGATCACCCGGCTGAAGTTGCAGCCGTTTGTCGTCACCCTCTGCGGCCTGTTGATCTATCGCGGCGTGGCGCGCTTCTACACCGCCGACGGCACCGCCGGCTTTGCCTTCGGACAGAACTTCCCGGAACTCGAGTTCCTGACGGCGGGGCGGTCCTGGGGCGTGCCGAACAGTTTCATCGCGCTGATCGTCATCGCCGTCGTCATGTGGGTGGTGCTGCACCGGTCGGTGTTCGGGCGCTATCTCTATGCCATCGGCAAGAACGAGGAAGCGGCGAAATATTCCGGCATCCGTACCGGCCGCATCGTCATGGCCGCCTATGTCATCTGCGGCGTGCTGACGGCGCTGTCGGCTATCTATTTCGCCATGTACACACGCTCGATCTCGCCGGCGAGCCACGGTCAGTTCTATGAGCTCTACGCCATCGCGGCAGCGGTGCTCGGCGGCTTCTCGCTGCGCGGCGGCGAAGGCTCGCTGATCGGCGTCCTCCTCGGCACGGTGCTGCTGCAGGAGTTGCAGAACCTCGTCAACCTGCTCGGCATCCCGTCCTCGCTCAACTTCGCCGTCATGGGCGGGGTGATCCTCATCGGCGTGCTGGTCGACCAGCAATGGGGCGTGTTCAGGGCGCGGCGGCGGATGCTGGAAGCCACACGCAAGGGCGTGGCGGGTGCTGCCGCGGAATGACGCAAAAATAGCTGGATGAAATACGCCGACTGCCACGGCAGGTGGCGTGAAAAGGTCAGCCTGAGCTTCGCGACAGCAGTTCAGGTCGGTCTCTATTTGGAACGAAACCCGTATCTGAGCGTTTATTTAAGCTTTGCTACGCGGAGGCGTCCCATGCCCACGAATCCAGTAAGTACCGCAAAGGTAGGAACTCACCCTCTCCACCCGATGCTGATACCTTTTCCTGTCGCGTTTCTTGTCGGCGCCTTTGTCTCCGACCTGGTTTTCTGGGGAACTGCCGATGCCTTCTGGGCACGGGCATCGATGTGGCTGATCGGGGCAGCCATCGTAATGGCCCTTCTCGCTGCGACAGCCGGTTTTATCGACTTCCTCAACGAGCCGCGCATTCGCGCCTTGTCCGACGCCTGGTACCACATGCTGGGCAATCTGACCGCGGTTGTTGTGGCACTGATCAATTTCTATCTTCGATATGCCCAAGGCGCCGAAGCCGCGGTCCGGCCATGGGGTGTGCTGTTGTCGTTCATAGTGGTCTGCATACTGCTGTTCACCGGCTGGAAGGGCTGGGAAATGGTGTATCGCCATCACGTTGCAGTTCTGGATACACCAGCGGATGTGCCAGCGAAGCCTTCGACAACCACTGCCACCGATACTCGTCACACTGGTCGGGACCGGCACGCCGCATGAGGCCATAATCCCGAAAAGTGGATACCGGTTTCCAAAAAAATATGGGTTAGACAAGTAGCGCCCATCCAGAATTCATCGGATGGGCGCTACTTTAGATAAGGCCCGACATGTCGGAGAAGGCCATGGCCTTGCGCAGCACCTCGGCGAAGCGCTCGCCGGCGGCTTCACGAGGACCGCTATTGTCGATCGAGGTGACACCCGGTCCGGACAGCGCCACATTGGCGCTGCGCGCCAGCCGTGCCAGCACTTCGCCGCGCGATTCGCGACCGCGCAACGCCAGCCGCTCGGCCAGGATCTGCGGCGTAGCCGTGATCTCGACGACAGCCAGATTGGCGTAGCGCTCCCGCAGCGCCGGGATGATCGCGCGCGAGACGTTGGCGATCGCGACACGGCCGTTTGAGACCGACCAATCGACTTCGGCCGGGATGCCATAGCGCAGGCCATGCGCCTCCCAGGAAATCGCGAAGGCGCCATCCGCTTCGGCCTCGACGAAGGCCGCGTCGGCGAGCGTGTCGTGATCCTCGGTAGCCGCGTCGCTCTGCCGGGTGATGACCCGGCGCACGAACTCCAGCCGGCTCTCGTCGGCAAACACGGCGCGCGCATAGCCGATCACCGTGTCCTTGCCGGCACCGCTCGGCCCGACGACGGCGACGAAGACGCCGTCGCGGATCGGAAACGCCGCGGCTGACAATTCACGCTCGACCGATGCCGACACCATCATGCGACCCGCCGTCCCTGCCGCCAGACCGTGCGGACGACTGGGACATGGTCGTCGACGCGCACGCGAACCAGATCGGCGCGCCGGCCGGGCTCGATGACGCCGCGATCGGTGAGGCCGACCGCCTCGGCCGGGTTCTTCGAGACCATCGCCACCGCCTGTGGCAACGAGATGCCCTCGACCACGTCGCCGAGGAAGAAGGCCGACTGGATCAGGCTGAACGGAATGTAGTCCGATGACAGGATATCGAGCAGGCCGTCGCCGGCCAGCGTGCGGGCCGAGACATTGCCCGAATGCGACGCGCCGCGCATGACGTTCGGCGCGCCCATCAATACGCCGAGCCCTGCCTCTTTTGAAGCCCGTGCCGCCTCCTCAGTGGTCGGGAACTCGGCGACGCGCACACCTTGCTCGATCGCTTCGTCGACATGGCCGACGGTTGCGTCGTCATGGCTGGCCAGCACGATGCCGCGTTCTTGGCAGGCAGCGGCGATGAAGCTGCGGTTCGGGCTCGAGTTCCTCGCTGATTCCGCCATCCGCTTTTCGCAGAATTTCTGGAAATCGCGATCGGTCAGCTTCAGCTTGCGCTGGTAGTAATAGGCATAGGTTTCCAAATTGACGAATTGGCGCTGTCCCGGTGCATGGTCCATCAGTGACGCCAGCCTGACCCGCTCGTCGCCGTCGAAATTGGCGAAGGCTGTGAGGCAGTCCGGCGCCGAAACCTCGCAGCGCAGATGGAGGAAATGGTCGGCCCTGAGCCGGTCCTGCTGCACACTGTCTTCGATCGCGTCGGCCAGCTTGCGTATGTCGGCGGCCGTCAGGTCGGCATCCTCGTCCATGCCGACACGCAAGGCGTCGAGCACGGTGGTGATGCCGGCGGTCGCCACCTGCGCGTCATGCGCCAGCACAGCTGCGATCGGGTTCCAGCGCACTTTCGGCCGCGGCGCGTAATGGCCTTCGAGATGGTCGGTGTGGAGCTCGACCAGGCCAGGGATGATGAAGTCGCCGCCCATGTCCTCGCCGCTGCGGCCAGCGCCGGGAGCGATGTCGGCGATCACGCCATCGCGCAGCACGATCGACCCTTCGATGATCTGGTCGGCCAGTACGATGCGGGCATTGTCAAGAACGGTCTCGGCGGTCATTTCAGGCAGTCCTCGGAGCATTTTGCAAACCAACTGAAAATGAATCGGCGTCGCACAATGCGGTTAAGGCAAATAGTCATTTAGGCAGTTCTTCTGGTCAGGCAGTTCTTCTGGCCGGGCGGCGCCCGAGCGCGTGATGGGACAGCACCATGAATGGTGCGCCGGGTTCAGTTTCCACAAACAGCGTCAGCGCGTCCACCGCCACCGGCCGTTGCAGCACGCCCGCAAACAGGCTGTCGATTGCTAGGCGAAGACGAGGGCTTTCCTGTGACGAGACCCGGCCGGACAGCGTCATATGGAAGCGAAAGGTCTCGAAGACATAGGGGTAGCCCCACTGGCAGAGATTGCGGAACTCGTCGGGCTTCAGCGAATCGGGGCTGCGCCGCTCGATCTCGGCTTCGGTTAACGGCGCGCGAAAGCGGTCGAAGTCGTGCACCACGTCGTCGGCGAAGCGGTTGAGCGCCGGCAGCGGCGCTTCCGGCACCAGCGCGAAAAAGCCGTCGATCTGGCTGACGATCAGGCGCGGGATGGTCACCACCGGCGTCGCCTCGGCAAAATCGTCGAGTGCTGCGCGAAGCGAGGCTTCCGTCTCGTTGGAAGCCAAGCGGAAAGGCGCCTTCAGCGTCGCATGAAAGCCATAGCGGCGCGCCGAGGCGGTATGGAAGGCAACTTCTGCCGCCGACAACTCGCCCACTGCCTCGACCGGCTTTGTGGCGGCGCCGAATGGGTCCCGGCCGAGCCAGTTGGCGGCGATCCGTGCCAGCGGTTCGTCCTGTCGGGAGGTGAAATAGATCGCGTAGCGCATCGAAAGTCCTCGTCAGCCCCGCTGCCATAGGTGATTTCCATGACGAATTGACGAAGCTTTGCGGCGTTTTCGGTAACAAAACCACACAGCCGGTTCGTTAGCCGACGATTTTTCGCTTGGACCAGCGGTTGGGGCGAAGGGGAAGTGATTAGGCCTTCATCAGCCATTCGTGCTCGGGTGCGTTGTGGAATTTCCACGTCCGCTTCGGTCCGGCCATGACGTTGAGATAATAGAGATCATAGCCGTGGCAGGCGGCGCAGGGGTGATAACCCCTGGGTACCAGCACGACGTCGCCGTCCTCGATCGCCATCGCCTCGTCGAGCGAACGAGCACCGCTCTCGTCAGCATCGGTATAGACGCGCTGGAAAGCAAAGCCCTGCGGCGGGTTGAGGCGGTGATAATAGGTTTCCTCCAGATAGGATTCAGCCGGCAGATTGTCCTGGTCGTGCTTGTGCGGCGGATAGCTCGATGTGTGGCCGCCGGGCGTGATGACCTCGACCACCAGCAGGGAATCGGCCGGCTTGCCTTCCGGCAGGATGTTGGTGACGTAGCGCGTGTTGGTGCCTTTGCCGCGAACCTCCTGGCCGAGATCGTCAGGTCCGATGACACGGACCGGCAGACCGCCGCCCAGTCCTGGCGCCGAACAGACGGCAAGTTCGAGATCGGTATCGGCGCTCACCGACCACTCCGACCCCTGCGGCACATAGACCGACCACGGCTTGCCTTCGAAGGGCGACATGCGCTCGCCGAGCAGGCCGAGTTCCTTGCCGCCGGCCTTGGCCTTACCCTTGCCGGTGACGAACACAAGGCAGACCTCACGATCCGCGGTTTGCCCGGAAGCGCTCTCGCCGGGCCGCAGCCGGTGCAGATCGAAGCCGACATAGGTCCAGCCGGCGCTCTGCGGCGTCACATGGGCGACGCGGCCGTGGCCGTTATTGGCTTTGACGAGCAGCTTAGACATGGTCATTCCTTCGGTTTGGCGTCCGCCGATGGCTTGTCCTCGTCAGCCGGCTTGTAGAGATAGAAGAATTGCCAGATGGCATAGCCGGCGAAGCCGAGCGCGATCACGCCCCAGAACGGCGTGCCGGTAGCGAATTCGATCGCCGACCAGACCAGGCAGACCGCGACAACGGCAACGCGCCGCCACAAAGGCCGGAAAAACGGGTGCTCGGAGTCTTTCATCGGATCACCCCCGGCATCGGATCGGCCCTTCCTCGCGAGCCTCAAGCATTCGGAAAGCCCTGTGTCTCCACCGCATAACCCGCCGCCGTCATAACCCGCATCAATTCCTTGTAGCCGACCTGCGCCATCTTGAGTGGCGGGTTCTTTTTCGGGTCCTGCTCGGCCTCGACCACGAACCAGCCTTCATAGCCATGGTCGGCGAGCCTCTGGACGATGGCGCCAAAATCCAGCGAGCCATCTCCCGGCACGGTGAAGGCACCAAGCGCCACCGCATCGAGGAAGGATTGCTTCTCGCGATCCAGTCCCGCGATCACCTCCATGCGCACGTCTTTCACATGCACGTGGTTGATGCGCCGGTGGTGGTTGTCAATCGCGCGCAGCACATCGCCGCCGGCAAAGGCCAGATGGCCGGCATCGAGCAGTAGGGGAATGCCCTCTCCCGAATAACGCATGAAGGCATCTAGCTCTGGCTCGGTCTCGACCACCGCCGCCATGTGATGGTGATAGGAGAGCGGCATGCCTTGCTCGGCACACCATTCGCCGAACTGCGTGAGCCGCTTCGCATAGGCTTTCATCTCCTCGTCCGAAAGCCTGGGCTTGCTGGCAAGCGGTTTCGAGCGGTCGCCCTGGATGGAGCGGCCGACTTCACCATAGACGATGCAGGGCGCATTCACCGCCTTGAACAGATCGATCATCGGCTGGATACGATCCTTGTTTTTCGCCATGTTTTCGTCGACCAGCGTTCCCGAGAACCAACCGCCGCAAAGCGTCACATCGGCCTGCCTGAGGATCGGCAGCATGATTTTCGGATCGTTGGGAAAGCGGCGGCCCATTTCCATGCCGGTGAAACCAGCCGAACGCGATTGGCGCAAGCACTCCTCCAGCGACACATCATCGCTGAGTTCGGCAAGATCGTCGTTCCACCATGCAATGGGGGACATGCCCAGTTTGGCTTTCAAGTCGTCACTCCAGTTTCAGACATTTCGAGGCGGCGTTGGCGGGCGCTAAAATCGCCGCCCGCTCAGCGCTTCCTCATATTTCTTGCGCGCCGCGTTCACTTGCGGCCGTGCCGAGACTTCCGGCACTGCGACATCCCACCAGCTTCCACCGGCCTCGGTCGAAACCAGCGGGTCGGTGTCGATGACCAGCACGGTCGTTCGCGTATTCTTCTTCGCTTGCGCCAGCGCCGTTTCCAGCCCGGCGATCGACGCCACTTTTTCGGCAATCGCACCCATGCTCGCAGCATGCGCGGCGAAGTCGATCTCGGGCAAGGTTTCGTGACGAGCGTCCTTCAGCAGATTGTTGAAGTTGGCGCCGCCGGTCGCCATCTGCAGACGGTTGATGCAGCCATAGCCTCTGTTGTCGAGCAGCACGATGGTCAGCTTGAGCCCAAGCATCACCGAGGTCGCGATCTCGGAATTGAGCATCAGGTAGGAGCCGTCGCCGATCATCACCACAACCTCTTCGTCCGGCTTGGCCATCTTGACGCCAAGCCCGCCGGCGATTTCATAGCCCATGGTCGAGAAGCCGTATTCGGCGTGATAGGAGCCGGGCGCGCCCGCCTGCCATAGCTTGTGCAATTCGCCGGGCAAGCCGCCGGCGGCATGGAGCAGTATCACGCCGGAGCCCATGGCGCGCTGTACGGCGCCGATCACCTGCGCGTCGGATGGATAGGCGGCATTGGTTGACGCCGTCACCTTGCCGGCATCCGCCTGCCAGTCCTTCTTGCCGCTGATCGCATTGTCGGTCCAGCCTGAAGGGGCTTTCCAACCTTTCAGCGCGGCAGCCAATTCGGCGAGCCCTTCCGCCGCATCGGCGACCAGCGGCAGCGCCTGGTGCTTTCCGGCGTCAAAAGGCTGCACGTTGAGCCCGATGATGGTCCTGCCGGAATGCTTGAACAATGCCCAGGAGCCGGTGGTGAAATCCTGCAGCCTGGTACCGACGGCAAGCACGACGTCCGCCTCTTCGGCCAGCCCGTTGGCCGCCGAAGTGCCGGTGACGCCGACCGCGCCCATGTTCAAGGGATGATCGTCGGGGAGCGAGGATTTGCCGCCTTGCGTCTCACAAACCGGAATGCCGGCGCCTTGCACCAGTTTTGCCAGTTCCTCGGACGCCTGCGAATAGAGTACGCCACCGCCCGCAATCACCAATGGCTTCTTCGCGCTCTTCAGCGCGGCCACTGCAGCTGCTAGCTCTTGGCGGTCCGGGCGCAGCCGGCGCTGGGTCCAGAGTCGCTCGGCAAAGAAGCTCTCGGGGTAGTCATAGGCCTCGGCCTGTACATCCTGGCACAGCGCCAGGGTCACCGGGCCGCATTCGGCGGGATCAGTCAGCACCTGCATGGCGCGGTTGAGCGCCGGCATGATCTGCTCAGGCCGCGCGATGCGGTCGAAATAGCGCGACACCGGCCGGAGGCAGTCATTGACCGTCGCCGTGCCGTCGGAAAAATCCTCGGCCTGCTGCAGGACGGGATCCGGAATGCGATTGGCGAAGACGTCGCCGGGCAGAAACAGGACAGGCAACCTGTTTACATGCGCAAGTGCCGCAGCGGTCACCATGTTGAGCGCGCCGGGGCCGATCGAACTGGTCGCAGCCATGAAGCGGCGGCGGAAATTGGCCTTGGCATAGGCGATCGCCGCGTGCGCCATTGCCTGCTCGTTATGGGCGCGGAAGGTCGGCAGCTCGTCGCGCACCTGGTAAAGCGCCTCGCCGACGCCGGCGACATTGCCGTGGCCGAAGATCGCCCAGACGCCGCCGAAGATCGGCACTTTCTTCCCGTCGATCTCAGTCATCTGCCGGGCAAGAAAGCGGGTCAGCGCCTGCGCCATCGTCAGGCGGATTGTCTTGGTCATGTCGGTTCCTCCGCAGTCCTTATTGCCGCGCCTTCTTATGCTGCTTTGCGGCCGCGCGCGGCAAGCCATGCCTCGGTCAGTCTCTCGAAGCGAGAAGCCATGTCGGCAACCGCCTCATCGTCCGACATCTTGCCGGCAAGCCATTGTTCGGCCGCGTTGATGAAGATGGTGCGGCCGACAGCGAAACCCTTGACGATGGGCGCCTTGGCGGTGGCGGCGAAGGCCGCTTCCAGCTCGTCCTGCGGCGCTTCGAGGCCAAGCAGCACAATCCCGCGGCACCAGGGATCGTTCTTCAGGATCACCGCCTCGATCTTTGCCCATGCGCCGGCCGATGCCTGCGGTTCGAGCTTCCACCAGTCTGGCTTGATGCCGAGCGCATAGAGTTCCTCCAGCGCGCGCGGTATCGTCATGTCGTCGAGTTTGCCGTGCTTGCCGGCGATGATCTCGACCAGAAGTTCTCTGCCCACTTTCCGCGCGGCCTCGAACAAAGCGCGCAGCTTCTGCTGCTGTTCGCTCTTCAGCGCCGCGGGATCGTCGGGATGATAGAAGCACAGGCATTTGATGCAGTGGTCGACCGGCCATTCGGTCAGTTGCGAACCTATGTCTTGCGAGAACTCGAAGCGAAGCGGCCGCGAACCCGGCAACTCGACCGGCCGGCCGAGCCAGGCGAAGGAATGGTGGGCGAATTCGAACATCGCCTCGCGTCCGTATTTTTCGTCGAGCAGCATGCCGTAGCCGGCGCGGCCAGCCGCGACCTTGGCCGCAGCCTTGACCGTCAGCACCTTGAAAGCTGGGATTCGCGACGGATCGGCGCCGGCTTTTGCCGCGACGTCCTCCAGCTGGACGCGGTGGTCGCAGGCGAACGCCATCAGCGAGGGGATGTCGCGCCGGCGCGTGGTCGCCCAATGGATGTGGTTGATCGCCCCGTCCTTGCGCAGCGCCAGATGCTTGCTGCCGTTTTTCAGGAAGAACTGCAATTCCTCGAATGTCGGGTATTCCGGTGCGCAGAGCAGCCGCGACACGGCAAAGGCGCCGCAGGCATTGGCCCAGGTCGCCGCCGTCGCCAGGCTTTCCTCGCCGAGCCAGCCGCGCAGGAAGCCCGACATGAAGGCGTCGCCGGCGCCGAGCACATTGTAGACCTCGATCGGAAACCCCTTGCCGACGACACCGTCCTCGAGGTCGTCACTGATCGGCCCGTCATAGACGATGCAACCCATGGCGCCCCGCTTCAACACGATGGTTGCCGCCGACAGCGAGCGGATGGTTTTCAGCGCGCTCAGGCAATCGTCTGCGCCCGAAGCGATCATGATCTCCTCTTCGGTGCCGACGATGAGATCGCAATCGGGCAGCACCGTCTTCAACTGCGCCGAGACGCGGTCGGATTTCACGTAGCGCTCAAAGCCTTCGGCGTGGCCGGCGAGGCCCCACAGGTTGGGGCGGTAGTCGATGTCGAACACCACCTTGCCGCCCTTGGCCTTCATGGCACGGATCGCCTTGCGCTGGGCGGCGTCGCTGTTGGGTCGCGAAAAATGCGTGCCGGTGACGACGACCGCGCGTGCCGAAGCGATGAACGTTTCATCGATATCGTCTTCCGAAAGCGCCATGTCGGCGCAATCGCTGCGATAGAAGATCATCGGCGAGACGCCTTCATCCTCGACCGACAGCAGCACCAGGGCGGTCAGCCGCTCCGGATCGGTCTTGAGGCCTTGGACCGAAACGCCCTCGCGGGTCAGCTGCTCGCGGATGAAGCGGCCCATCTGCTCATTGCCGACGCGGGTGAGCAGCGCCGAGCGCAGGCCGAGCCTGGCAGTGCCGACTGCGATGTTGGCTGGGCAGCCGCCGACCGACTTGGCAAAGGAAGTAATGTCCTCGAGGCGCGAGCCGATCTGCTGGCCGTAAAGATCGACGGAAGCGCGGCCGATCGTGATGACGTCGAGCGGCGCATGTCTCGCTTCCACGGCTTCGCCCATTCGAACCTCCCATCGGCTTTGTTGTCTTGGGTAACACGCGCGAGCGGCAGCGTGGCGCCGGCAATATGAAATAATAATTCCAATCCATAGTCAATATGGAACGAGCATTCCCAAGGCTGAAAAGTGCGGTGCAAGGCTCGCGCGTTCAGAAACTTTGAAGTCAGACGAACGTCAAGGGTCTGCCACTGAAACCAGCTGATTTACCAAGGAAGCGGGCCATCATCGTTGAAGTACCCGGCGGTCGGGCCATCGGCGTCCAGGGTCGCCAGGTGAATGACGATCTCGGCCGCCTGCTGCACCGTGCGGTGACCTTTATACCCGTTGAGATCGGTGGCGGTGTAGCCGGGCGCCGCGGCGTTGACCTTGATGCCTTGGAGCGCGAGTTCCCTGGCGAAGGCCACGGTGATGGCGTTCAAGGCTGTCTTGGAGCTGCCGTAGCCCATCATATTGACGGCGTGGTTCGCGGTGGCGGGATCCAGCGCCCGGCCGATGGACCCGGTGGAGCTGCTCACCATCACGATCCGGGCAGCAGGTGCTGCCAGCAGCAGCGGCAGGAATGCCTGGGTCACGCGGATGGGGCCGAAGACATTGACGTCGTAAGTGGCCTGGATGTCGGCGATCCGCTGCTGGCTCGGCGGCAGGTCGTAATTGATGGCGACGCCGGCGTTGTTCACCAGCACGTCGAGGCAGGGGCTGGCCTGCCCGAGTGCCTTGGCTGCCGCCGCAACACTGTTATCCTGCGTGACGTCGAGTTCAAGCCACTCTGCGTCGAGGCCTTCCGCGCGCAATGCCTGCGCCGCCGCCATGCCGCGCTCGGCGTCCCTGGCGCCGAGCCAGACCTTGAAGCCCATGGTCGCCAGTCGCCGGGCGATTTCGCGGCCTATACCCTTGTTGGCGCCGGTCACCAGCGCGGTCTTCGAAGTCGTCATTTCGGTGTCTCCATTTTTCTTGTGGAAGACCCACAAATGGCGCGAGGCAGCGGGCGCCGCACGCCGGAAATTCTCAGGCTCTTGCCTAATCCTCTCACGCTGTTGCGCGGCCGGCGTGAATGCGCGATGCTGGCGCAATGAGCGAGGCGCTGCAGGAGTTGATCGAGATCGCCGGCCGCCATGCGTACGGGCGGCGAACAAGCACGGCGGTTCCCCGCGTTTCGATCGGCCGCAGCGAAGTTGCCACGCCGCCATTGCCAGGGGTGTGGGGGTCGGGGATCTTATTCGTATTGCAGGGCGCGAAAACGGTCCTGATCGGCGACCGGACCCTTCGTTACAATCCGGCCAGCTATTTCATCTACACTGTCGAGACGCCCACCATCAGCCAGATAGTCGAAGCGAGCGCCGCGCGCCCTTACCTGGCCATTGGCTTGACCCTTGACCTGCAGGCAGTCGCCGCGCTCCTCGTCGGGCACGCGCCGGCCCTCGGCGGCGACAGTTTCTCCACCTCTCCCGTTGATGACGAGCTACTCGACGCATTGCGTCGAATGATGCGGCTGCTTGACCGGCCAGCGGAGATTCCCGTGCTCGCGACCATGCTCGAGCGGGAGATGCTGTTTCGGCTCCTGCAAGGCCGACAAGGCGGAAAGCTTCGTGAGCTTGCGCGCGCCGATGGCCATCTGTCCCGGATTGGCCGGGCGATTACCTGGATCCGTTCGCATTCCCATCAGCCGGTCCGGGTCGGGGATCTGGCCGAAATCGCCCATATGAGCAGTGCTGCGTTTTATCGTCACTTCAAGGCGGCGACGGCCATGAGCCCAATCCAGTATCAAAAGCAAATCCGCTTGCTGGAAGCCCGCCATCTGCTGATTGCCCAGCCGGGCAACGTGGCGCGTGTCGCCTTCGCTGTCGGCTATGAGAGTGCTTCCCAGTTCAGCCGGGAGTATGCCCGCCAGTTCGGGTCGCCGCCTGCCCGCGACGCAGCGCGGCTTTTGACAGGAGGCGAAACGGCAATAGAGGTGATCTAGGCCTTGCGCTTGCGGCCGCTGTCGCGCCGCTTCTCGCCAACGGCGACGGTCAGCGCCATGGCCAAAGCCATCGTCGCCGACAGCGAGCGGAATCCGGCAAAATCGGCCTCGGCGACCTCGAACCAAACCCTGGCGAATTGGGCGAGCGGCGAAAAGGAGCTGTCGGTAATCGCCACGATCGGCACGCCTTCCTCCGAAATGACGCGCGCCTCTTCGATGGTGGCCGGGGCATAGGGTGAAAAGCTGATGGCGATGACGGCATCCCTTGGAGAGGCAAAGCCGATCATCTCCGCGTTCAGGCCGGCGGCCGATTCGATCAGCTGGTTGCGGATCTTGAGCTTGCCCAATGCATAGGCAATGTAGGAGGCGACCGGGTAGGAGCGCCGCTTGGCCAGCACATAAATGGTTTCCGCCTTGGCCAGCACGGCGATCGCGTCTTCGAAATGGTCTTCATTCAGCGTGCGCGAAATGTCGTTGAGCGAGGTGCTGGCCGCGGCGACAAAACCGTCGAAAATCGCGCGGTGGCCGGCGCCTTCCTCGGCCTTGGCGCGCAATGCCGCCAGCCTTTCATCGTAGGATGAGTTGCGCTCGCGCAGGCGCTCGCGAAACACCAGTTGCAGGCTGGTGAAACCATCAAAGCCAAGCTGCTGGGCAAAGCGGATCAGGGTCGAAGGCTGGACACCGGCGGAGGCGGCGATGCTGGCAGCGGTGCCGAAGGCGATATCGTCGGGGTTGTCGAGCGCATAGGCGGCGATCTGGGCGATACGTTTCGGCAGGCTCTGACGCCGCTCCAGGATCGTCGCCCGCAGCGTTTCGAAATCGCGAGGCACCCGTTCGTCCATCGTCGCTCCGCCCAGGCTCATCGTTAGTTCCCTCTGTGCCCCATCATAGCGGGCCTGTGCAAGAACACCATAAAAAATGAGGCAAGCGTTCCATTTGCAAACAAAATGGACTAATTCATCCACATAAGTTTGCACACAGGGAGGCAAGGCAGATGGTCAGGGTAGGTCTTATCGGCACGGGCTTCATGGGCAAGTGCCACGCCATTGCCTGGAACGCGGTCGGCACCGTCTTTCCCGATGTCGACAAGCCAAGGCTGGTCCATCTGGGCGAGGTCAACGAGGACCTTGCCAAACGCCGCGCCAGCGAATTCGGCTTCGCCAAGGCATCCGGCGACTGGCGTGCGGTGGTCGATGATCCGGATGTCGATGTCATCTCGCTGACCACGCCAAACCAGTTCCACCCGGAAATGGCCATCGCCATCCTCGAAGCCGGCAAGCATCTGTGGTGCGAGAAGCCGATGGCGCCAAGTTTTGCGGAGGCGCAAGCGATGGCTGCGGCGGCCCAAAAATCCGGCAAGGTGGCCGCGCTTGGCTATAACTACATCCAAAATCCCGCGATCCGCCGCATCGGTGCGCTGCTCGACGAGAAGATCATCGGCGAGGTCAACCATCTGCGTATCGAGATGGACGAAGACTTCATGGCCGATCCGGAGGCGCTGTTCTTCTGGAAGCACGAGACGGCGTCCGGTTACGGCGCGCTCGACGATTTCGCCGTGCATCCGCTGTCGCTCATCGCCGTGCTGTTCGGCCGCGTCGCCCGCGTCATGTGCGACATGGCCAAGCCCTATGCCGACCGCCGCGTCGCCTCAGGCGGGCGCCGCGCCGTCGAGACCTATGACATCGCCAGCATCCTGATGCATCTCGAAAACGGCATTGCCGGCACGCTGCTGGTCAACCGTTCGGCTTGGGGCCGCAAGGGCCGGATCGCCATCCAGATTTTCGGTTCGAAGGGCTCGATCCTGTACGACCAGGAGCGGATGAACGAGTTCCAACTCTATCTGACGGCCGACCGGCCGACCGAGCAAGGCTACCGCACCATCCTGGTGGCCCCGCACCATACGCCTTACGACGCCTTCCTGCCGGCACCCGGCCACGGCCTTGGCTTTAATGACCTCAAGATCATCGAATGCCGGGAACTGTTGACGCGGCTTGCCGGCAAGCCGGCGCGGATCATCGATTTCGACGAAGGCCTGGAGATCGAGCGCACCGTGCATGCGATGGCGCGCTCGTTCGCGGAACAGCGCTGGATCGCGGTGCGGTAGCACCGGCGTTGGCTTCCCCTTCTCCCACGACAAGGGGAGAAGGTATCGGCGCCAACCAGCTCAGGCGGCTCCTGGCCGGCCGGCGATCATTGCACGCCGAACCGACCGGCGCTGCTCGACGGCGTCGGCAAGGCCGTGAAGCACCGTCTCGGTGGCTGCCCAGTCGATGCAGCCATCGGTGATGCTCTGGCCATAGACGAGCGGCTTGCCGGGCACGACGTCCTGCCGGCCGGCGACAAGGTTGCTCTCGATCATGACGCCGATGATGCGCTCGTCGCCTGCCGCTACCTGGCCAGCCACGACGGCCGCCACTCCTGGCTGGTTTTCCGGCTTCTTGCTGCTGTTGGCGTGGCTGACATCGATCATCAGCCGCGGCGCCACGCCGATCCGGCCGAGTTCCGCGCAGGCAGCAGCAATGCTGGCCGCGTCATAATTCGGCACAATACCGCCGCGCAGGATGACGTGGCAGTCCTCGTTGCCGGTGGTCGTCGCGATGGCGCTGCGCCCGCCCTTCGTCACCGCCATGAAATGATGCGGCTGGGCGGCGGATTTCACGGCCTCGGCCGCGATCCGCAAATTGCCGTCGGTGCCGTTCTTGAAGCCGACCGGGCAGGACAGGCCTGATGCGAGTTCGCGGTGGATCTGGCTCTCGGTCGTGCGCGCGCCGATCGCGCCCCAGGCGACGAGGTCGGCGATATATTGCGGAGTGGCCATGTCGAGGAATTCGGTCGCCGCCGGCAGACCGAGATTGTTGACGGCGGCGAGCACGTTGCGGGCCATCCGCAGCCCCTTGTCTATGTTGAAGCTGCCGTCGAGGTCGGGATCGTTGATCAGGCCCTTCCAGCCGACTGTCGTGCGCGGTTTCTCGAAATAGACGCGCATCACGATCTCCAGCCGATCCGACAGGCTTTCACGCAGCGATGCCAAGCGGCTGGCATAGTCTACGGCAGCGGCCGGATCGTGGATCGAACAAGGGCCGACGACGACCACCAGCCGATCGTCGGTGCCGGTCAGCACGGCGTGGATCGCGTTGCGTGACGCGGCAACGGTGCGCGTCGCAGTCAACGTGCGCGGTATCTCCCGCATCACCTCGTCCGGCGTGCTCAATTCCCTTATTTCTTTGACCCGAAGATCGTCTGTGGTCGTCAACACGGCATTCTGCTCCTGATTGGGAGACCTGCCGGCTGAAACAAAAAAGCCGCCAGGTCTGGCGGCTGTTCGGATGTTGTTGCTGCAATCTTCAGATCGAGCGCAATCCTCCCGCCGCCAGCGAGCTCATAAAGTACCAATATTTGGCGGTCAGGTTGATCATGAGGGCTGATATAGTCGATGCGGAAGCGCTTGTCACGTGCCAGGTGGCTCGGCTTGAAATGTGACATGTCGTCCATCGTCACCTAAGCCAAACCGCTTTATGCTTGACACGAAGCCGCTCCACCGAATGCGGCGCGAAAGCGAAATCAAAGGTTATGCCAGAGCCCCAAGGATACCATCTTCTCATAATCGTGGCGTTCGTATTGGCGATGGCCGGAATCGTCTATGGCTTGAGGTCTCCAAATTTGACTCTTGGCTGGCGCTTTGTGCTGTTCATTGCTGTTTTTGTTTTGAGTGCCCCTGGCCTCTTCTTTCTTTTCGCTTCGCTCGTCGCGCGTGCCGGGTAGACTGACACCCTTTATGGGCTCAGCCGTAGGGGAGCAGCATTCTGCGCCGCTGCAATGCTTTGAAGTCACATATGGATCTCGGGGTCTGCGCCGCGCCGCTTCGCTCCTTGCTTCGCCCCGCGATGAAGAAGCGATGGGCGTTTCCGCTAGTCGCCAAGGCATTCGGGATTTAAGCGCAAGCGCCTCCGATCTGTCAGGAGCCGAGAAGGTCGTGTCTCAGTTTGCAATGTGTTCCAAACCTTGAGGATACCAGATGCCGCGACGAAACCAGTTGGCCGCACCCAAATTGGGCACGACATGGTTCTGGTCGAGATCGTTCATGTCCTTGATGATCTCGATACTGATAATTTCTTGGCGGATCCCGTAGGCAAGGGCGAAGAGTTGTAGGGCATCGGCTTCCGACCGGGCGGTAACGCTAACGCCAAGGCTACCGCTTATCCTGATCCAGTATGGATGCATCTCGGGTCACTTTCGAGGCCCAACATGCAGCGCCGAGCGGTTCATGCAGTCCAGGGATCGACGAGTTCAATTCCAAAGCCTTCGAAATCCTTCGTGTTACGCGTTGCCAAGGTGAGCTCCTGCGGCTACTCGGTTGATCCTATTCCGGCGACGACCCTGCGATGTTCTGATCGTAGTCGACCAGCGACCCGGTCATGACGCCGGACTGCGGGCTGATCATGTAGCTGATCAGTCGGGCAAGCTGCGCCGGCTTCACCAATTGGCCCATCGGCTGCGCGGCTTCGGCCTTCTCCAGCCAGTCGTCCGGCGCGTCATGCCATTTCTTCTGCACGATCGCCTCGCCCTCAGTATCCATCCAGCCGGGCAGCACCGCATTGCAGCGGATGCGATTGCCGCGATAGGCATTGGCGACATTCTTGGTCAGTGTCGCCAGCGCTCCCTTGCTCGACGAATAGGGTGCCAGGAACGACTGGCCGCAATGCGCCGACATCGACAGCACGTTGACGATCGAGCCCGGTGCCTGGCGCGCCAGCAAATGCGCCACCACTCCCTGCATCAAGAAAAACGGGCCGCGCACATTGGTCTGGAATATCTGGTCGAACAGATCCTCGGAGGTCTCGACCAGCGAGCCGCGGGCCGAGGTGGCGGCGGCGTTGACCAGCGCGTTGATGGTGCCGAAATGGCCAATCGCCGTTTCGACCGCACGCTTGCAGTCGGCCACTTTTGAGACGTCGGCGCTGATGAAGATGGCATCGACGCCTGCGCGCTTGAGAGCGGCGACAGCCTTGTCGCCCTTCTCCTGCGAGCGGCCGATCAGCGCCAGTGCCCGGCAGCCCTCATCGGCCAGCGCTTCGGCGACGGCAAAGCCGATGCCTTGTGCGCCGCCCGTGACGATGGCGCGTGTTTCGGAATTGCGACCGGCTGAACCGTTCATCGCCTTGCTCCTGTGCTTGATAGTCAGATTGTTTTGTCGAGGCGGACGGTCTTGCCTTCCTTGGCCGATTTCAGCGCCGCATCTGCCAGCCTGAGCGCCACCAGCCCGTCCTTGCCACTCGGCGCCGCCTTTTTGCCTGACGTCGCTGCCGCGATGAAAGCAGCGATCTCGTTTGCGTAGGCGTCGAGATAACGGGTCATGAAGAAATCGTGCAGCGGCGGCCGCGTATAGCCTTTCTCATTGGCCAGTTCGATCGACACCGGCCGCTGGTTCTCGGCCGCAATCATGCCTTTCGAGCCATGCACCTCGATGCGCTGGTCGTAGCCATAGGTGGCGCGGCGCGAGTTGGAGATGACGCATTGCTTGCCGGAGGCAGTTTCGAGGATGACGCTGACGCTGTCGAAGTCGCCGGCCTCGCCGATCTTTTTATCAACCAGCACAGAAGCGTGCGCGCTGACCGCCACCGGCTCCTCGCCAAGCAGGAAGCGCGCCATGTCGAAATCATGAATGGTCATGTCGCGGAAGATGCCGCCCGAGCGGCCGATATAGTCGAGCGGCGGCGGGCCGGGATCGCGCGAGGTGATGGTCACCATCTCGACCGCGCCGATGGCGCCGTCGTCGATCGCCTTGCGCACGGCGGCAAAATGCGGATCGAAACGGCGGTTGAAGCCGACCATCAGGGTGGCGCCGGTCTTGTCGACGACGGCCAGGCATTGTTCCACCCTGGCGGCGTCGAGATCGATCGGCTTTTCGCAGAAGATCGCTTTACCCGCTTTGGCGAAGCGTTCGATCAGATCGGCATGAGTGTCGGTGGGCGTGCAGATGATGACCGCATCGATATCGCCGGCCTTCTCGATGGCATCGATGCTGCGCACTTCGGCGCCATAGGCAGAGGCCAGATCGGTCGCCGCCTTCTCGAACGCGTCGGCAACCGCAACCAGCCTGGCCTGCGGATTGGAACCAACGGCGCGAGCATGGACCTTGCCGATACGGCCGGCACCGAGAAGAGCAAAGCGAAGAGGCATGAAGAATTTCCTTTGAGGACGGTTTGGAAGGGAAGGCGTCAGCGCCTGTGGCTCGGCGTTGGCCCTTAGGCCGCAAGTTCCGCCTGCCCGGTCTTGGCGCCGGTGATGTAGGAGACGATATCGTTGCCGTCGGTGTCCTGCTTGCGCAAATTGGCGACGATGCGGCCGCGCCGGAAAACGACGATACGGTCGACCAGGTCGAAGACCTGGCGCATGTTGTGAGAGATCAGGATCAGCGGTTCGCCATTCTCCTTCAGCGTGCGTATGATGTTTTCGACCTGCATCGTCTCCTGCACGCCGAGTGCCGCCGTCGGCTCGTCCATGATGATGAGCTTGGAGGCAAAGGTCGCGGTTCTGGCGATCGCTACGCACTGGCGCTGGCCGCCCGACATGTGGCGAATGGTGTTGGAAAGATTGGGGATCTTGACGGCGGTGCGGACCAAGGCTGCCTCGGTCGCCTTGCGCATGAACTTGCGATCGAGGATCGAGAAGGGCCCGAGATTGAACAGCACCCGCTCGCGGCCGAGGAACAGGTTCGACGGCACGTCGAGATCGTCGGCGAGCGCCAGGTTCTGGAACACCGTCTCGATGCCCGCCTCGCGGGCTTCGATGGGGCCGGCGAAATTCACTTCCTTGCCGTCGAACCACATCTTGCCGTTGGTGCGCTGCTCGACGCCGGTAATCTGGCGCACGAAGGTCGATTTGCCGGCGCCATTGTCGCCCATGATGGCGACGTGCTCGCCCTTGCGCAGCTCGAAATTGGCACCCTCCAGCGCATGGACGCCGCCATAATACTTGGTCAGGTTTTCGGTTTTCAGCACGACGTCCGACATGATCAAGCCCTCATTGCCCGCAGGCGTTGGCGCCACTGGTCGAGTACGACTGCGCCGACGATGATAACGCCCTTGACCATCTCCTGATAATAGGCGTCGAGGCGCAGAAAGGTGAAGCCGGAGATGATGACGCCGAAGATCAGCGAGCCGATCACTGTCCCGATAATCGAGCCGCGACCGCCCGACAGCGACACGCCGCCGATAACTGCCATGGCGATCGCGTCGAGCTCGTACATTACACCCATGCCGGCCTGGGCGGTGAGATTTTTCGAGCTCAGCACCACGGCGGCGAGCGCGGCGAGGACGCCGGCAATGACGTAGACGAGGATCTTGTGGTTGGCGATGTTGATGCCGGACATGCGCGCGGCGTCCTCATTGGAGCCGATTGCATAGCAGTGCTTGCCATATTTGGTGTAGCTCAGGATCAGCTGGAACAGCACCGCGAGTGATATGAAAATGATGACCGGCATCAGCCCCTTGCCGATGGCGGCGAAACTCTCAGTCGGAAACGAGATCGGCTGCCCCTTCGACCACCATTTGGCGATGCCGCGCGCGGTGACCATCATGCCGAGCGTGGCGATGAACGGCGGAATGCGCGTGTAGGCGATCAATGCACCGTTGACCAGACCGGCCAGCAGACCGCAGCCGATCGCGACCAGCACCGGCACGATCACCGGCAGGTCGGTCCAGCCCTGGGCGATGAACATTGCCTTGGGGTTCGGGTTGCCGTTGACCGTCGCCACCTGGGCGAAGCTCATGGCTATCATCGCCGTGGCGCCGACAATCGAACCGGAGGACAGATCGATGCCGCCGGTAATGATCACCTGCGTCACGCCGATGGCGATGATGCCGACGATCGACACCTGCAGGATGATGATCTGCAGGCGCGCTTCGTTGAAGATCGCATCGATATTGTCGCGGGTATTGAACAGGAAGCTGTCGCCCAGGAAAACCCGGCCGATCAGCTCGAAAGCGCCGACGAGGATGACGAGCGCCAGGAAGACGTTGAATTCGGCTGGCCATGCGCGCCGCTTCGCATCAAAGCTGAGCCCGCCGACGCCGTGAGATGTCTGTGCCAATCGTGCTTCCTCCGTCAGCCACGGTCTCCACTCGGCGCTGTTCAGGCCGAGAGGGAAAAAGCGGAGCGGCGCTGTCTTACTTTGGCGCGCCGCTCCGTATCGGAAAGGTCCGCCTCAGTTCTTCTTCAGGAACTTGTCGATATTCGCAGGCGTGACCAGCTGGAACGGGATGTAGACCTTGTGCTCGACCTTCTCGCCCTTCGCCAGCTTGAGCGCTGCGTCAAGCGCGCCGGCGCCCTGGCCGGCTGCGTCCTGGAATACCGTCGCATCGAGGTCGCCCGCCTGCATCGCCGCAAGCGCGTCCTGGGTAGCATCGACGCCGCCGACGACAACCGACTTCATGTCGATGTTGGCGGCCTTCATCGCCTGGATGGCGCCGATGGCGCTTTCGTCATTATTGGCGATGACGCCGTCGAACGGCTTGCCGGTCGACAGCCAATTGGTCATCAGATTCTGCGCTTCTTCGCGCTTCCAGTTCGACGTCTGCTTGTCGATGATCTTGATGAAGCTGCACTCCGGCGTGGCGATCACGTCGTCAATGTCCTTGGTGCGCTGCACCGCTGCCTGGTTCGACAGCTCGCCCATGATCACATAGACGTTGGCTTCAGTCTTGCCGGCCTCCTTGAACAGGCGGCAGACCTCCTTGGTCTCAAGCGTGCCGGAATCGGCTTCGTTCGAGGCGACGAACGCCTGGTTTTCGGGCAGCGTGTCGACGTTGACCGGCTCGCGATTGACATAGACCAGTGGAATCTTGGCAGCGGCGGCTGCGTCCGACATCGCCTGGGTGGCCGAGGTGTCGACCGGGTTGACGATGATGGCGTCGACGCCCGAGGCGGCGAAGTTCTTGATCTGGTCGAGTTGCTTGGCGACGTCGTTCTGCGCATCCTCCACCTGCAGCTCGACGCCGTCCATGCCCTTGGCCTGCTCAATCATGCCGTTGCGCAGCACGGTGAGAAAATTGTCGTCGAACAACGCCATCGACACGCCGATCTTGGCAGCAAAGGCGGACGAACTCATCAGCGCCGCGAACGCGACGCCCAAAAGCAGTTTTTTCATTTTATTTCTCCTCCACATTGGTGTCCGGCTGCACCGATCTACCCGGAATCCCCGATCTCGCAGGGAATTCTCTCCCGATTGCCATTTTCAGTTCCGGAAGGCATTTGCCTGAAACAGATCTTCCGGAACGAAAGAACCAAAATGCTCAGTTGGTGAAATATTTATTCCATTTCGCGTGGGCGTCAAGCGAGATTTCGCTATGAGGAATGGATTTTCGGCATTTCGAGCGCTTCTAGACGGACGCTAACGCAAGCCAGGCCTGAAAGCGTTCTGATAGATTACATCATGTCTGCCGCCGATGACCGCGACGTCAGATGTTTTCCGGCAGATAAATGTCGAAGGGCAGAAAGGTCTGGCCCGGCGCATTCGCAGCGCCGGTCTCGATGGCATGCGCCATCAGCCCGACAAGCTCGCGGCAAAGCGCTGCCAGTGGCGTTGAGATCACCATCGTCAGGAAATTGTCTGCCAGCGCCGCGCGGGAGTCGGGCGTGATCTCGTTGCAGACGACCGCCGGCATCTCAGCCGGCTTTGCCTCTCTCAGCGCCGAGATCGCGCCTTCCATGCCGCCACCGGCGACATAGCAACCGGCGAGATCGGGGTGGCCGGCCAGAAGCTCGATCATTGCATCATGCGTGATCTGGTTCGCTTCCAGATTGACCAACGTCTCGAGGAGAGTGAATTCCGGCGCCTGCTCGCGAAAGAAGGAGCGAAAACCGATCTCGCGAAGCTCATGGCCATGGAAGCGATGGCTGCCGACGAAGAGGGCAACCTTGCCAGGTCTCTTCGCAGCCTTCGAGATCATCCAGGCAGCGGTGCGGCCGACCTTGCGATTGTCGAGGCCGACATAGCCCTCGCGAATACCGGACGCAAAGTCGGAAAGCAGGGAGAACACCGGTACACCATTGGCTTTGAGAGCCTCGACGGCGACCGTCAGCGTCGGGTGATCAGGCCCGACCAGGGCGACGGCCCTGGATTTGGCGGCCAGCTTGCGCATCCGCTCGACGATCTCGTCCGGCGCCAGCGAAGCGGCGAAGTCGATGGTGGCCACGCCGCGAAAGCGCGGCGACTGCGATACCGCCAGTTCAAGCTCGCGGGCAAATTCACTGTAGAAGACGTCCTCCCGCCTCAACAGCAGGAACCCGAGCCGGTATTCGGGCAATTCATGGCGCATCCGCTGCTTGATCAATCCGGCTGCGTGATAGCCGATGCTGGTCGCCGCTTCATAGACGCGGCGTGCGGTTTCCTCGCGCACTGGCAAGCGGTTGTTCAGCACCCGGTCGACGGTGGCAACGCTGACCCCCGAAATGCGTGCCAGGTCGGTGATCGTCGGCCGTTTCGCCATCGCTGCCTCGCTCTACTGTCCGGCTCCTTTTACACCATTCTGATGGAAAATGATAGAAACTATCTTTGTGATATTGAGCCTATCAGGGCTCGGCGTTATTTTGAACGCTGACCGAATATGATCGAGGCCTCCGCCATGGTGGATATTGGACTCCGAACCGGGAATACGAGCTCCGCAGCAGCGTCCCGACGCGACTACAGCCTGATCGGCCGCGACGCGAAGCTCGCCGTCGAGAGCGGGCTGGCGGCGGCCGAGTGGTATCACACCGACGTGCCGCGCAAGCAGATGAAGGAGCTGATGCAGCGCTCCGACGGCCCGGCAATCCGCGATACCATCATCTGGCTCGGCGCCTTAGTCCTGAGCGGCGCCGGCGCCGTCTGGTTCTGGGGCAGTTGGTGGTGTGTGCCGTTCTTCTTCGTCTACGGCGTCCTCTACGGTTCCTCCACCGATTCACGCTGGCACGAATGCGGCCACGGCACCGCTTTCAGGACGCAGTGGATGAACGACGTGGTCTATCAGGTCGCCTGCTTCATGATCATGCGCAACCCGGTGACCTGGCGCTGGAGCCACACGCGCCATCACACTGATACCATCATCGTCGGCCGCGATCCGGAGATCTCGGTCATGCGGCCGCCCGATCTGCTGCGCGTCGTTCTCAACTTCGTCGGTATTCTCGATGCCTGGCATGCGATGAGCGACATGCTGCGCAATGCAGCCGGCATCATCAGCCCGGCCGAAGGAACATTCATTCCCGACCAGGAGCAGCCGAAGGCAATCCGCATTGCCCGCATCTGGACGACAATCTATGCCGCGACCATTGCGCTGGCGCTCTACACGGGCTCGTTCCTGCCGCTGATGCTGGTCGGTCTGCCCAGGCTTTACGGTGCCTGGCATCATGTCATGGTCGGCCTGCTGCAGCATGGCGGCCTGGCCGAAAACGTCACCGATCACCGGCTCAACAGCCGCACCGTCTACATGAACCCGATAAGCCGCTTCATCTACTGGAACATGAACTACCACGTCGAACATCACATGTTTCCCATGGTGCCCTATCATGCGCTGCCCAGGCTGCATGAACTGATCAAGCACGATCTGCCGGCGCCGACGCCGTCCATCCTGGCCGGCTACCGCGAGATGATACCGGCTTTCCTGCGCCAGCTGCGCAATGAGGATTATTTCATCAAGCGCGAACTGCCGCCGACGGCGAGGCCCTATCGCGAGGACTTCCACAGGGATAACGCTGCCGCTGCTGTGGCTGCCGAATGACAAGCCCATGCCGAGGGCGCCAAGAATTGGGGGAGGCGTAAATGAGCGACTGGGTCGAGGCCTGTGACGCCGGGGACATCGACGAAGAGGACGTGATGCGCTTCGACCATGGCGGCCGCACCTTCGCCGTCTACCGCAGCCCCGACGACGAGTATTTCGCCACCGACGGGCTTTGCACGCATGAGAAGGTGCATCTGGCGGACGGGCTGGTGATGGACGATATCATCGAATGCCCGAAGCATAATGGCCGCTTCAATTACAAGACTGGGGCTGCCAGGGGCGCGCCGGTCTGCGTCGATCTAAGAACCTATCCGGTCAAAGTCGACGCCGGCAAAGTCCTTGTCCGGATCGGTTGATGATGACGAAGGGAATGGTCATCATCGGCGCCGGCGAATGCGGCGGGCGCGCCGCCCTTGCGCTGCGCGAGCTCGGCTATGATGGCCCGGTGACGCTGGTCGGCGACGAGCCGCATCTGCCCTATGAGCGGCCACCGCTGTCGAAAGACGCGATGGTCGCCGACTCGCCCCTGCTCAAGGCGATCGCCAGCGAGGCGGTCCTGGCCGAAAGATCGATCAGGCATATCCATTCGGTCCAGGCGGTGGCGATCGACCGCGCGGCGCATGTCGTGCGCCTCTCGGACGGTTCCGTCCTGGCCTACGAGAAGCTCCTGCTGGCGACCGGTTCGGTGCCGCGCAAGCTGCCGATGCCGGGCCTTGGCGGGCGCTGCGTCTACCTCCGGACCTTCAACGACGCGCTGGCCATTCGCGCCCATCTCAGCGCCGGAAATCGCATCGCCATCATTGGCGGCGGCTTCATCGGGCTTGAGCTTGCCGTGGCGGCACGCAGACTGGGTGCGGCGGTCACAGTTATCGAGGCGCAGCCGCGCATTCTGATGCGCGGCGTGCCGGCCGAGATCGCCGAGATCATCCATCAGGCGCATGAAGCCGAAGGCGTCAAAATCCTGTGCGGCGAGGGCATCGCCGCCATTGCCGATGACGGCGCCGAAGTGCGCATCACGCTTGCCGGTGGACACGACATTGTCGCCGATCTTGCCGTGATCGGCATCGGCGCCGTGCCGGTGACCGGACTTGCCGCGGAAGCAGGGCTGACGATCGACAATGGTATCGCCGTCGACGCCGAGCTTCGCACCAGCGACCCGGACATCTTTGCCGCCGGCGATTGCTGCTCGTTTCCGCTCGCCTTCTATGGTGGCCGGCGCGTGCGGCTCGAAGCTTGGCGCAATGCGCAGGAGCAGGGCGCGCTCGCCGCAAAAAACATGCTTGGCGCCGGCGAGGCCCATGCGGCGGTGCCGTGGTTCTGGTCGGATCAGTACGGCCTGACCTTGCAGATCGCCGGCCTGTCGGACGAAGGCCGCAGCATTGTGCGCCGCGATCTCGGCGACGGCGCCTTCATCCTGTTCCACCTCGCCGAGGACGGCAGGCTGGTTGCGGCAAGCGGCATTGGCCCCGGCAACGCGATCGCGCGCGACGTAAGGCTGGCCGAGATGCTGATTGCAAAGCAGGCAAAGCCGGCGCCGGAAGCGCTGGGCTCGCAGACCGTGAAGTTAAAGTCGCTGCTGGCGGCTTGATCCGCCGCGTGGATAGTTGGCCGAACGCGTTCGGCTAAAACAGCGCCTTCAGCTCCGGCAGCTTGTCGTTGACCAGCCAGCCATAGTAATTTTCCTCCGGCAGCTTTTCCGGCTCGCCCGCAGCGCGGCGCTTGTCGTTCTCGGCCTTCAGCGCATAGGCACGCTGTTCGGGGTTGCCGACATTGTAGAGCGTCGACGTGATGCCGGGATTGCCTGAGATGTCGAAGCCGGCAATGCTTTCATAGGCGTCGATCGACTTCCTGATCGTCGCCGCGACATAAGGCAGTGTCAGGTCAGGGTCCATGATTGTCTTGTAGACCGCGTTCGGGTCGCCGACGTCGAGCTCCGGCAGGCCGGAAACCTTGTGCACGAGGTCGCTCATCTGCAGTGCCGTCAGCGGATTGAGCTGGCCAAGGCCAAAGGTCTGGCCGGCATAATAAGGCTGGAAGAAAGTGGCGCCGAAGCGGTCGTTGGGAAAGCTCTCGCCGTTGACGGTTTTGCCGCGGAACGACCGGTTCCACACCTGTTCGCGGCACTCCCACAGATCGTAGCTGTCGGACTTCCCTGCGCATTTCGCAAATTGCGGCCGTTGCACGAAATCGGTGATGTCCTCGCCATCATAGGCAAAGGAGAGCTTGCTCGACAGGTACGAGATCGCCTTCACGTAATAGGTCTGCAGCCGGTCATAGGCATCGACATTATAAGTATGCTCGCCGACGACGGCTCCAACGATATGCATTGGGTCGATGCCATAGGCCGCGGCTGCCTGCTTGATCTTGCCGCGCAGTTCGGCATCGTTCTGGAGCAGCGCAAAGACTTTTCGGTATTTCGCCTGGAACGTGGTGTTGGTCGCCTGGGTGCGCCGGCTCGATGCGCCCGGTATGTCGGGTTGCTCGGTGTTGCGGTTGCCCGGCGGCACCATCGTTGCCGCTTGCGCGGCGAACATGGCTGCCGCCAGCGTCAGCCCCAAAATGACGAGGATCAGTTTTTTCATGCGCCGCCGCCCAAATAATCGCCGGCAAACTAGGTAATGCTCCACCGGGAGTCGAGAGACGCCTGCACCGGACGGGACGAAAGCTTGCCGGATGCTTCCATTTGGCCACACATCGGGAATGCCGGGCCGAATTAGGCGGAGACCGGGAGCAATTCCCCGGCCTCTTCGAGAATGAAGCGTCTCCTACAGGATGAAACGCGACAAGTCCGTGTTTCTGGAGAGGTCGCCGACATGCTTCTCGACATAGGCGGCATCGATGGTCACCGAGGTGCCGTTACGGTCCGGCGCGTCATAGGAGATGTCGTCAAGCACCCGTTCCATCACCGTCTGCAGCCGCCTGGCGCCAATGTTCTCGACGCTTGCGTTGAGGTCCACGGCGATGCCGGCCAACGAATCGATCGCGTCGTCGGTGAAGACCAAGTCGACGCCTTCGGTCTTCATCAGCGCGATATACTGCTTGATCAGGCTGGCTTCGGTCTCTGTGAGGATGCGGACGAAATCGTCCTTCTCCAGCGCCCGCAGCTCGACGCGGATCGGCAGGCGGCCCTGCAATTCCGGCAGCAGGTCGGAGGGCTTGGCGACGTGGAACGCGCCCGAGGCGATGAACAGGATGTGGTCGGTCTTCACCGGTCCGTATTTGGTCGCAACCGTGGTGCCTTCGACCAGCGGCAGCAGGTCGCGCTGCACGCCTTCACGCGAAACGCCGGCACCGATGCCGCCTTCGCGCGAGGCGATTTTGTCGATCTCGTCAAGAAAGACGATGCCGTCGTTCTCGGTCGATTCGAGTGCCCTGCGCACCACTTCGTCCTGATCGAGCAGCTTGTCGGACTCGTCGCCGATCAACAGCCCGTAGGACTCCTTGACCGTCGTCTTGCGCAACTTGGTCTTCTTGCCACCCATCGCCTTCGACAGCATGTCGTTGATATTGAGCACGCCGATATTGGCGCCCGGCATGCCGGGGATCTCGAAGCCGGGCATGCCGCCATTGCCGGTATCGGCCACTTCGATCTCGATCTCCTTGTTGTCGAGCTCGCCGTCGCGCAGCTTCTTGCGGAAACTGTCGCGGGTGGCCGGGCTTGCCGTCTTGCCGACGAGGGCTTCGAGCACCCGTTCCTCGGCGTTGATGTGGGCTCGCGCCTTGACGTCCTCGCGCATCTTCTCGCGCACCAGCCCGATGGCGATCTCGACCAGATCGCGGATGATCTGCTCGACATCGCGGCCGACATAGCCGACCTCCGTAAACTTGGTGGCTTCGACCTTGACGAAAGGCGCACCGGCAAGGCGTGCCAGGCGGCGCGATATCTCGGTCTTGCCGACACCGGTCGGGCCGATCATCAGGATGTTCTTCGGCATCACCTCTTCGCGCATCTGGCCCTCGAGCTGCTGGCGGCGCCAGCGGTTGCGCAAGGCAATCGCCACGGCACGCTTGGCGTCTTTCTGGCCGATGATGAAGCGGTCGAGTTCCGAAACGATTTCGCGGGGAGAGAAGGTGCTCATGTCACTAAATTCCACTTTGCCACTGCCGAATGGACTCGAACGGATGCAGCAGCATGATCACGTTGAGTGTCAGATTGTCCCGGATGAGATAGCCGACACCGAATTCGAAGATGAGGGCGAGGGTTACGATCACCCATATAGGAAGCCTTCGCGCCATGACAAACCCCAGCACCATTGCCAGCGTGTCCGACACCGAATTGATGATGCTGTCGCCATAATAGTCGAGCGAGATCGTGCCGGCGCGATAGCGATCGATGATGAAAGGGCTGTTCTCGAGCAGCTCCCAGCCGCCCTCTATCACCACCGCAAAGGCCAGCCTGAGCCCGATCGGCGAGCGCGGGAAAAGAAACCACGCCAGCGCATAGAAAAGGAAGCCGTGAATGATGTGCGAGAAGCTGTACCAGTCGGAAATATGCTGGGAATTCTCGGAGCTCTGCACGATGCCGTGCCACAGCTTGACGTAGCCGCAGGTACAAATCGGCGTCCGCCCCATGCCGTAGAGGACCCCGGCCTGGAAGATGACCAGGCCGAGAACCAGCAGAAGCCCCATTCGCCAGCTGTCTTCGTAGGCCGAGACGGTTTTGTCGCTGGAAACGCTCATGCTGCTATTGCCCCTCTTCTGTGTCACCCTGTTCGGCATCACCCTCTGGGGCATCAATCGCCATCAGCACGGCATCGCCATATTCCGACTTCCTGCGATCGATAGCCCTGAAACCGGCCTTTTCATAGGCTCGGATAGCCCGTGCATTGGCTGGGTCCGGATCGATGATGACGCGCGGCGCCCCTTCCTCGAAAAGCTGCTCGACGAACTGCCGGACGATCGCCGAGCCATGGCCGATCCCGACAAGCTCCGGCACGCCGATCGACAGATCGATGCCGAGCGTGCCGAACGGCTGGTCGCTATAGGGATGGCCATCCTCCAGATGTGGATCGTAGCTCTGCAGATAGCCGATGGGTTTGCCGTCGAGCTCGACAATCAGCGGCTCGACCGAAATGCTGTCGATATGTTCGCGGATCTCCGCGATCTCGGTCTCTGGATCGTTCCACCATTCGGCGACATGCGGCTCGGCAAGCCAGCCGGCGATCATCGGCAGGTCCCTCTGGGTCACCGGCCGAAAACCATAGCGGAGGCTCCGCTCAGGCGGCATCGAGGGTTTCGACGACGAAGCTGTTGTTGGTGTAGACGCAAATGTCTGATGCGATCTGCATCGCCTTGCGGGCGATCTCCTCTGCGCCCTTGTCGCTATCCATCAAGGCGCGTGCCGCTGCCAGCGCGTAATTGCCGCCCGAGCCGATGGCCATGACGCCAAATTCGGGCTCCAGCACGTCGCCGGTGCCGGTCAGTGCCAACGACACCGACTTGTCGGCCACCAGCATCATCGCTTCCAGCCGCCGCAAATAGCGGTCGGTGCGCCAGTCCTTGGCGAGCTCCACGCAGGCGCGTGTCAGCTGGTCGGGATATTGTTCGAGCTTGGCTTCGAGCCGCTCGAGCAGAGTGAAGGCGTCGGCGGTGGCGCCGGCGAAACCAGCGATGACGTTGCCGCCCTTGCCGATGCGGCGCACCTTCTTGGCGTTGCCTTTCATGATGGTCTGGCCGAGGCTGACCTGGCCGTCGCCGGCGATCACCACTTTGCCGCCCTTGCGCACGGTCAGGATGGTCGTGGCATGCATGGTCAGTTCATTCGACATTTTCCGCTCCGATAAGCACCGATCCCATCAAGGCGATCGGCGCGTTACGAGTGACTTGATCGGCCATATGTATGCATAGGCCGGACGATTGCAAACCGGCCATCCGCCGGGCCGGACTGTGCTCCGCAGCGGTAACTGGCAATCGCCGGACCATGCTGCTAGAAGGCTTTCGTTTTCAGGCATGTGAACGCCTGAATCATGCAAATCTGAGACAAGGATGAGGTCATGGCGCCCCGTTCCGCCGAGATAAGCCGCAAGACCAAGGAAACCGACATCTCCGTGTCGGTCCAGGTCGACGGCTCGGGCAAATCCGACATTTCGACGGGCGTCGGCTTCTTCGACCATATGCTGGACCAGTTGTCGCGCCATTCGCTGATCGACATGACCGTGAAGGCCAAGGGCGACCTGCACATAGACGACCACCACACGGTCGAGGATACGGGCATCGCGCTCGGCCAGGCGCTGGCCAAGGCATTGGGCGAGCGGCGCGGCATCATGCGCTACGCCTCGATCGATCTCGCCATGGACGAAACGCTGACGCGGGCGGCAATCGATGTCTCCGGCCGGCCTTTTCTGGTCTGGAATGTTTCATTCTCGTCGCCGAAGATCGGTACGTTCGACACCGAGCTGGTGCGCGAATTCTTCCACGCGCTGGCGCAGAATGCCGGCATCACGCTGCATGTCACCAATCATTACGGCGCCAACAACCACCACATCGCCGAGACCTGCTTCAAGGCCGTGGCGCGTGCGTTGCGTTCGGCACTTGAGCGCGACCCGCGCCAGCCGGATGCGGTTCCCTCCACCAAGGGATCCCTGAAAGGATAGCGTCATGGCCATCTATATCGTGATGGAGCCGCCAGGCCGCAGCGAAAGCGTGGACACTACCTTTATCCGTGACGGCTTTGCCTGGCTCGGCTTCCTGGTGCCGCCGCTGTGGCTGGCGTGGCACCGGCTGTGGGTCGAGGCGGCATTGGGCTTTGTCGCCATGGGCCTGCTCTCGATGCTGGGCGAAAGGCTGGGCCTCGAAACAACCGGCTCGCTTTTATCCCTGCTTGTCATGCTCTTTATCGGACTGGAAGGGCAGGGCTTGCGGATCGCTGCCCTGCGCCGTCGCGGCTGGCATGAATGGGGCGTGGTCGAGGCCGACAGGCTCGACGACGCCGACGTCCGCTATGCATTGGAAGCCGAAGCCCAGTCGGATGAACAACCGCCGGTGCAACGCATCGTGCCGGACGCAGCACTTGCCCGGCCGGCGCAGATGGGCATGGCGCTGGGGCTGAACCATATTCCGGGAAAGCCCTGAGATGAGGGTCGCGATCATCGACTACGGGTCGGGCAATCTGCGCTCGGCCACCAAGGCCTTCGAGCGTGCCGCGCATGAAGCCGGCATTGCCGCCGCGATCGAACTCACCGCCGATGCCGAGCGGGTCAGGACCGCCGACCGCATCGTCCTGCCGGGCGTCGGTGCCTATGCCGATTGCGCCGCTGGACTGCGTGCGGTCGCCGGCATGTGGGAAGCGGTGGAGGATGTGGCGATCGCCAAGGCTCGGCCGTTCCTCGGCATCTGCGTCGGCATGCAGCTGATGTCGGAGCGAGGCCTGGAAAAGACCGTCACAAAGGGCTTTGGCTGGATCGCAGGCGACGTCAAAGAAATCACGCCGGCCGATCCGACACTGAAGATCCCGCAGATCGGCTGGAACACGATTGACCTGAAGCGCAAGCATCCGCTGTTTTCCGGCATTGCAACGGGCGGCAAGGGACTGCACGCCTATTTCGTTCATTCCTACCATCTCGACGCACGGAAGGAGGATGAGGTGCTGGCGGTTGCCGACTATGGCGGCCCGGTAACGGCCGCTGTCGCCCGCGACAATCTCGCCGGAACGCAATTCCACCCCGAGAAGAGCCAGGCGCTTGGCTTGGCGCTGATCACCAATTTCCTAGGCTGGAGGCCCTGAACCATGAGCAAGAAGGGCTATTGGATGGCAATGGTCGATGTCCACGATCCTGAGATCTACAAGCAGTACATCGAGGCCAATGCCGCGGCTTTCGCGAAATACGGCGCGAAGTTCCCGGTGCGCGCCGGGCGGTATACCAGCCCGGAAGGACCGACAGGCAATCGTCACGTGCTGGTGGAATTCGAATCCTATGAAAAGGCGATGGAATGCTACGGCTCGCCTGAATACCAGGAGGCCTTGAAATACAGGCTCGCCGGCTCGACCGGCCACTTTGTCATCGTCGAAGGCGCCTGAAGGTGTTTTTGTTTCCGGCGATAGACCTCAAGGACGGCAAATGCGTGCGCCTCAGGCATGGCGACATGGCGACCGCGACGATCTACAATGACGATCCCGCGGCTCAGGCGCGCGCCTTCGAAGAGCAGGGCTTCGAATGGCTGCACGTCGTCGACCTCAACGGCGCCTTCAAGGGCCAGAGCGTCAACAGCGCTGCGGTCGGCGCCATCCTCACGGCGACGAACAATCCGGTGCAGCTCGGCGGCGGCATCCGCACTCTGGCGCAAATCGAGGACTGGCTCGACCGTGGGCTGGCCCGCGTCATTCTTGGCACCGTGGCGGTGCGCGATCCGGATCTGGTCAGGCAGGCGTGCAAGGCGTTCCCGGGCAAGATCGCCGTCGGCATCGACGCCAAGGGCGGCAAGGTCGCGGTCGAAGGCTGGGCCGAGGCATCGAGCCTCGGCGTCATCGAACTGGCGAGGAAATTCGAAGGCGCCGGCGTTGCTGCCATCATCTACACCGACATCGATCGCGACGGTGTGCTGGCAGGCATCAACTGGGACGCCACCATCGATCTCGCCGAGGCGGTTTCGATCCCGATCATCGCCTCGGGCGGGCTCGCCTCGATCGCCGACATCGTGCGCATGACCATGCCCGATGCGCAGAAGCTCGAAGGCGCGATCTCCGGCCGCGCGCTCTACGACGGCCGCATCGATCCGGCCGAGGCACTGGCGATCCTGCGCGGCAAGCCGATGGCAGGGGCGTCATCATGAAAGTCTCGATTATCCTCGCCCCCTATGACAGTGGGCGCTATCATGAAGGGTGTGGCCAGGGGCCGGCCGCCATCATCGGCGGTGGGGTCGTCGAAGCCCTGACCGTGGCTGGCCATGACGTCGCCGTCGAAGATATCGGCAAGGTCGGAGACGAGCAGGGGCGCGAAATTGCAACCGGCTTCGCCGTCTGCAACGCCGTCGCGACCAAGGTTAACCTCGCCCGCGATGGAGGACGCTTCCCCATTATCCTTGCTGGAAATTGCCTGACCGCCGCCGGTGCGGTCGCCGGCGAAGTTGCGGATTCGATCATCTGGATCGACCAGCATGGCGATCTCAACACGCCGGAGACGTCCGCCTACGGCTTTCTCGACGGCATGGCGCTGGCGGCGACGCTCGGGCTCTGCTGGCGTCCGATGGCGGCAGCGATTCCGGGGTTCCGGCCGATAGACCCGGCGCGCTGCATGCTGGTCGATGCCCGCGACCTCGATCCCGACGAAAAGCGCCTGCTGGAAACTTTGCCGATCGTGCGCACCGAATGTGCCGGTGCACTCGATAGAGTCGGAAAGCTCACAGCGGCAGGGGCCGTCCAAGCACATCTGCATCTGGACCTGGATGTCCTCGATCCGGATGTGTTGCAGGTGAACCGCTACGCGCATCCGGGCGGCCCGAGCCCGGAACAGCTACGGCAGCTTGCCTGCGGACTGGCCAGGTCAATCCCGATCGTCGGCGTGACGCTCTCGGCCTACGACCCGGCTGTTGATTCCCAGGCCGAGGTTCCGCCCGTCGTCGGCCAGCTGCTTGTCGATTTTCTTGCGGAGATCGAGAGGATCTGATGCTGAAAGCCCGCGTCATCCCCTGTCTCGACGTCAAGAACGGCCGCGTCGTCAAGGGCGTCAATTTCGTCGATCTGGTCGATGCCGGCGATCCCGTCGAAGCGGCAAAAGCCTATGATGCGGCCGGCGCCGACGAGCTCTGCTTTCTCGACATCACCGCCTCGTCGGAAAACCGCGAGACCATTTTCGATGTCATCGCCCGCACCGCCGAACAATGTTTCATGCCGCTGACCGTTGGCGGTGGCGTCCGTCAGGTCGCCGACATCAGGAAGCTGCTTTTGGCCGGCGCCGACAAGGTGTCGATCAATACGGCGGCGGTGAAGACCCCAGATTTTGTCGCCGAGGCTGCCGACAAATTCGGCAACCAGTGCATCGTCGTCGCCATCGATGCCAAGAAAGTGTCCGCTGCGAGCGAGGCTGATCGCTGGGAGATATTCACCCATGGCGGCCGCGAGAAGACCGGCATCGATGCCGTCGAGTTCGCTCGGCGAGTGGTCGATCTCGGCTCCGGCGAGATCCTGCTGACATCGATGGACCGCGACGGCACCAAGGCCGGCTACGACATAGCCCTAACCCGCGCGGTCGCCGACGCCGTACGCGTGCCGGTTATCGCTTCCGGCGGCGTCGGCACGCTCGACCACCTGGTCGAAGGCATTCGCGATGGCCATGCCGGCGCGGTGCTGGCGGCGTCGATCTTCCATTTCGGCACCTACAGCATCGCCGAGGCCAAGCTGCATATGGCTCAGGCCGGACTGCCGATGCGGCTGGACTCGCCGGGTAATCGGTCCTAGAGCCTTTCCGGCTAAGAAGAGGCTGTAAACGCCGTCATGACTGAGTTCTCACTCTCCGATCTGGAGAAGATCATTGGCGAACGCGCACGCTCCGGCGATCCGGATTCGTGGACGGCCAAGCTCTTTCAGCGCGGCATGAGCAAGGCAGCGCAGAAACTCGGCGAAGAGGCGGTCGAAACGGTGATCGCAGCCGTCAGCGCCGATAGGGCCGCGCTTGTTTCGGAAAGCGCCGATCTCATTTATCATTGGCTTGTCGTTCTTGGCGTAGCGGGCATTCCGCTGAGCGATGTGCTCAACGAGCTTGAACGCCGCACCGGTCGTTCGGGCATCGCCGAAAAGGCGTCTCGGCTGGACCGGGGCTGATCGCTGCGGAGGAACTCGATGGACCAGCTCGCTCCTACCGAGAAGTATTCACCCTATCGTTTCTTCTCGGCCGAGCAATGGTCGCGGTTCCGCGCCGATACGCCGATGACGCTGACCGCAGACGAGATCCATCGTCTGCGGTCGCTGAACGATCCGGTCGATCTCCACGAGGTCGAGCGCATTTACCTTTCGATGTCGCGGCTGTTGTCGGCTCATGTCGAAGCCAGTCAACTCTTGTTCAGGCAACGCCAGGTCTTCTTCAACGCGCTGGACGTGGCCAAGACACCGTTCATCATCGGCATTGCCGGTTCCGTGGCGGTCGGCAAATCGACCACGGCGCGCGTCCTAAAGGAGCTGCTGGCGCGCTGGCCGTCGAGTCCCAAGGTCGACCTGGTCACCACCGACGGTTTCCTGCTGCCGAACGAAGTCCTGCGCCGCAACAATCTGATGGAGCGCAAGGGCTTTCCCGACAGCTACGACGTCGGCGCGCTGCTGCGCTTCCTGTCCGGCATCAAATCGGCGCAGCGTAACGTCCGCGCGCCAGTCTATTCGCACCTGACCTATGACGTCATTCCGGGCGAGTTCCAGACCATTGACCGGCCGGACATCCTGATTTTCGAAGGCATCAATGTCCTGCAGCCGGGCAAGTTGCCGAAGGACGGCAAGATCGTGCCTTTCCTGTCGGATTTCTTCGACTTCGCCATCTATATCGATGCCGAGGAGGCGCTGATCCATCACTGGTATATCGCCCGCTTCATGCGGCTGCGCGAAACCGCCTTCCGCGACCCGGCTTCCTTCTTCCATCGCTATTCGCAACTTTCCGAGGATGCGGCCCGCGCCATCGCCGAGGGCCTGTGGACCAACATCAATCTGAAGAATTTGCGCGAGAATATATTGCCGACCCGCGCCCGAGCCGATCTCATCCTGCGCAAGGGCGCCAACCATCTGGTCGAGGAAGTGGCGCTCCGAAAACTTTGAAATCCTGAGGCATTCCTTAAAGTCATCTTAACCCAGTCTTCCTATTGTCGGGCTTGATCTGCGGGCTCGGCAAACAATGAATGCGCCATTCCTAAATATTGATCGGCCGGCAGCTGGCCGCGCGGCACATCCGGGCAGCGGCGCCGCAACGATTGCCCTGATCGTGCCGGTCCACAATGAGGAAGGCGCAATTGCTCCATTCCTGAAGGCCGTGTGTGAAAGCACTGCTCCGCTGAAGGACAAAGGCGTTGCCCTCGAGTTCATCTTCGTCAACGACGGCAGCAGCGATACGACGCTCGAAAAGCTGATCGAAGCTCAACAAACCGATCCACGCATCCACATAATCGACCTTTCGCGCAATTTCGGCAAGGAAGCCGCGATGACCGCGGGGCTCGACAGCTGCGATGCCGATGCAGCGATTCCGATGGATGTCGATATGCAGGATCCGCCGCATGTCATTCCGCTGCTTGTGGAAAAGTGGCGCGAGGGTTTCGAGGTCGTTCTGGCCAAGCGAGCCAACCGGTCGAGCGACAGTTTTCTCAAGCAGCGCTCCGCCTCGATGTTCTACCGCGTTCACAACTGGATCGCGCAGCAGAAGATCCCGCACGATGTCGGCGACTTCCGTTTGATCGACCGTCAGGTCATCCAGGCGCTGCGGTCTTTGCCCGAACGCCGTCGTTTCATGAAGGGCCTGTTCGCCTGGGTCGGGTTCCGCACCGCAAGCATCGAATATGTCCGCGATCAGCGCATCGCCGGCCAGTCGAAATTCTCCGGCTGGAAGCTGTGGAACTTCGCGCTCGAAGGCATTACCAGCTTCTCCACCGCTCCGCTTGAAATCTGGACCTATGTCGGCGCAACGATTTCCGCACTGTCGTTCCTCTACGGCCTGCTGATCGTCGCCAAGACAATGATCTTTGGCGTTGATGTTCCCGGCTACGCCTCGCTGCTGGTCAGTGTTCTTTTCCTTGGCGGCATCCAGTTACTCGGCATCGGCATCATCGGACAGTACCTCGGCAGGGTCTACGCCGAGATCAAGCAGCGTCCGATCTACATTGTGCGCCGCAAATATGAGGGAATGAGCTGATGGAGCTCGACGCCTACCGACAGATGGCCGCCACCGAAGACGAGCATTGGTGGTTCTGCGGGCGTCGCGCCATCGCAGAGGCGGTCATTCGCAGCATCGACCTGCCCGAAAAGGCGCGCATCGTCGAGATCGGCGCCGGCACCGGCGGCAACATCAGGATGCTGGAGCAGTTCGGCGCCGTGACGGCAGTCGAGATGAGCGATCTCGCGCGCAGGATTGCCTGGGAAAAGACCGGCCGCGACTTCCTTGCCGGATATCTGCCGGACAACATTCCTGTCGCGCCGCAAAGCTGCGACCTGGTTTGCCTGTTCGACGTGCTGGAACATGTCGCCGAAGACGAGGCATCGCTTGCCGCGATCCGCCAAATGCTGAAACCGGGCGGCAGCGTCGTCCTCACGGTGCCCGCACACCAATGGTTGTGGAGCACGCATGATGTGGGGCTGCATCATATGCGGCGCTATTCGCGCAATCTGCTGCGTGAACGAATTGAAAGGGCTGGCTTCAGGATCGACCGGCTGAGCTACACAAATGCCGCACTCTTTCCTGTAGCGGCACTGGCACGGCTGGTGGACAGGTTGCGCACGTCGGCCTTGCCAGCCGGCCATGCAACGCCGCCGAAACCACTGAATGCGGCGATGAAGGCAGTGTTTTCGGCGGAAGGCCGCATCATACCAAATGCAAGCCTGCCCTTCGGTGTTTCGCTGCTGGCGGTATTCCGCAAGGACGACGCCGTCGAAACCGGTCGCCTCGACGAGAAATTGGCTGCTTGACCGCGTAATGGGCAGCGGCTCGTATCGTCGACTATCGCGCTTTGCGCTAATTGGCATCGCGTCGACGCTGATCTATGCCGTTTGTGCTTTCCTACTGTCGCGTGGACAGGCAACGGCGGCCCTGCCGGCGGCGCTCACATCGTTTGCGGCCTACGCCGTCGCCGCGCTGTTCTCCTACACCGGGCATAAATATTTCACCTTTACCTCGGGCGGCAGCCACGCGATGGAATTGCCCCGCTTCCTCCTGCTCACCGCTTCCGGTCTCGCCGTCGCGATCGCCCTGCCGGGCCTTTTGACCCAGATGCTCGGCGTCCCGGCCGCAATCCCGATCCTGCTCACCTGCATTGCCGTGCCGGTCATCAACTATGTCGTCCTCGGGCGGTGGGTGTTTCGTGGTCTCTAGCGCGCGATCCCTCAGTGAACTGCTGCCCGGCGCCAACCGTTTCTCGCCGTTTGCGGGTGTAGCGGGTGCTCCGTTGCTGCTGGCCTGCCTGGTCGTCACATACGCCGTCTGGCTATTTACCGTTGCAATTCCGACCAATGTCGACGTGTCATGGCTTCTGGTCGTCTGTGACCGCCTGCTTGGCGGAGAGCGGCTCAACACGGACATCATGGAGACCAACCCACCGTTCTCGATCTGGCTCTACATGCCGTTCATGCTCCTGGAAAAGCTCACCGGCATACGTGCGGAATTCTGGCTGACGCTTGGCATCGTTTGCCTGAGCCTGGCCAGTCTTTTCATTTCCGTCCGCATTTTCGCGCGCGATGAACCGGTTTACCGGCAGCCCCATGCGCTGTGGGCGGCAGCGGCGGCCCTGTTTTCGATCCTCTGTTTCATGCCGGATCAATTCGGCCAACGCGAGCACTTCGCGATGATTGCCATTTTGCCCTGGGTGGCGTTGCAATGCACACGTCAGCGGACCCCGGATTTCAGCGCGGGCTCGCCCCTGGAGCACATGGTCGCGGGCCTCGGCGCGGCGGTCGGGGTCATGGTCAAGCCGCCCTATTTTGCGCTGGCCTTCATGTTGCCGTCACTCTGTCTTGCGGTTGAAAGGCGGTCGCTGAAACCGCTCTTCGTCGTGGAGAACGTGCTTGGCGCTGCGATCGTGGCCGCCTATGTCGCGTCCATCGCGCTCTTCGACCGCGCTTACGTCAGCGACGTCCTGCCCTTGGTCAGGGAGGTCTATCTTCCGTTGAGGGCCTCTGCCGCCGATATGCTGGCAAACTGGCCGAAAGTGGTGCTGCTTCTGGCCGCCGCCACCGTGCTTGTGGCCGGCGGCCTGAGACAGACGAGCTGGGACGTCAGGATTCCGCTTCTGACCGCACTGGGGTTCATTCCGGCCTTCATCATCATGGGCAAGGGTTGGCCCAATCACGCCCTGCCGATGGTCGTTGTTGCAGCACTTGCATTTGGCATCCAGCTTGTGCGGTTCGGCACATTCCGCAGTGCAGGCTTCGTTCGTAAGGCCGCCCTGATCTTCGGTTGCGTGCTGGTGCTGCAAATAGCGGTCAGGGCACAGTACGCGGCGCTGACGGCGGACGACGGCCCGATCGCCCGGTCTGTCGCCGCGATCCGCTCGACGGTCGAAACCCCGACCATCATGTCGATTGCCGACCAGATGCAGGTTGCCCATCCCCTCGCCAGGCTGGTCGGCGGCAGGTTCATATCACGCCATCCGAGCGCCTGGACGGTCTCCAACGCGGACACGCTCGCCCGCGTCACCAGCGATCTCGAACGGAGACGGGAACTTGAAAGCATCCGCGATCGGGTGATCGGCGAATACGCCGCGGAGGTATCAGCGAAGAAGCCCGATATCGTGCTGTCAGGCTCGCGGGCGTGGACTGCCCTGATGCTGCAGGACAAGCGGATCGCTGCCGCTTTGGCCGACTATCGTCTGCTGCACGCCGAGCCGGAAATTACTGTCTATCTTCGTTACACTGCGCCCGCGCCGCTCCAAACCGATTGAGCAGAAGCCCCCGGAAAACCATGACACGGCTGGATCCAATCGCTCCTCTGGACGACATATGGCTCGATCTCGAGAGCCTCGGTGCAACTTCATGAGCGTCTCGAACGACATTGGCGGCTTGAGCCGCTGGCGCGGCCGGGATATCGCAGCGTCGCTGCTTCCTAGCCGCAATGTCCTGGCCATTGCCGCAGTCACCGTCTTCTCGATCGTCTGGCAGCGGCGTTGGGGGACTGTTCCCGATACCAGCTGGCTGATCACGGTCTGCGAGCGTATGCTGTCCGGTGAGCGGCTTTACTCGCAAATCTATGAGACCAATCCTCCATTCAGCGTCTGGCTCTATCTGCCACCAGTGGCTGCGGCCAGAATGCTGGGCACGGCCCCGGAAATCCTGGTTGAGGCCTGGACTTACCTTGCCGTGCTCGTCGGACTTTCGCTCTCGGGAGTGATCGTCAAGCGCGCGGGTTTCACCGAAACTGCATCATTGTTTGCACTGGGGCCAGCGTTTTGCGCAATGTTGGTGGTCTTCCCCGGCAATGCCTTCAGCGAGCGGGAGCATATCGGCATGGCGCTTTTCATGCCGCTGCTTGCGCTCCATGCGTGGCGTGCCCGCAGAGATGCAGCTGCCCAACCAGGCCCGGGGCTTGCCGTACTCGCCGGCCTGTCGGGCAGCATTTTGCTGCTGGTCAAGCCCTACTATGCGATCATGGTGTTGGCGCCGGCGCTGGTCGTTGCAGTGCGCCGGCGCAGTCTGAAATCGATCTTCGCCCTGGAACACTGGGTCATTGCCGGCATCTGCATTGTCTATCTCAGCACGGTCACGCTGATCCATCCGGAATTCCTGCGTGACGTCTATCCCCTCTTGGCGGATGTTTATGGAAAGATCGGCATCTTTTGGCCGATTGTGATCGGCTACGGTTTCTCGTGGTGTTTCCTTGTCTTCCTGATCTGGTGGCTGTGGCCTGCCAGGCGGTTTCCAGAGCTGGCGGCGGTAGCGTTGGCGGCATCGATCGCCGGCATGTTTCCCCTATTCTACCAAGCGAAAGGCTGGTCTTATCATGCCTATCCCGCGATCTTTTGCGCCGTGGCAGCCATTTTCTGCCTGCTGGCGGTGCCCAGGATCGTGCAGCAGCCGTCGAAGCTGTTGGCGTTCGTGACGGCTCCTTCGCGAGCATGGGCACTGGCGGCGGTGGCAATCGCTTTCTTGCCGTACTGGAGCACCCAGAAACCAGGGCCAGCGCTGATTGCCACCATTCGCGCCGCCACCGATCGGCCGACCGTAGCGTTGGTCAGTTCGGATATTTCCTCGGGACATCCGTTGAACCGTATGATCGATGGGCAGTTCGTTTCGACCCACGTCAGCGATTGGCTTGGAGCGTTCGCACTTTCCCTGTCCCGGCAGGCAGCCCTCTCGGGTGACACCGCCGAAGCCACGCGTTACCAGGCCATCATGGCGCGTTACGTCGAAAGCAAACGCGAAGAATTCGCGCGTCTGCGTCCGGATGTCGTCGTCTTCAAGAAAAACAACACAATGTGGACAAGCCAACTGATGGGGCGTTTTGGCTTTGACGCCCACCTGGCGCACTACCGCATTCTCGTCGAGGACGAGACCGAGCGCATCTATCTGCGCGACGATTATGTCCGCCCGGGTCACCGGCCACCCGAACAGCCTATTTCGGCATCGTCACCCGTCGCAGTGTCAGATTGATGCGGCCGCCACTCCTGAGCAATGCCGATGTCGACGGGTAGATGCGGTCGACGCCGTGAAAGCAGAGCCGCCCTTCGCCGCCAAGCACGACGACGTCGCCGCTTTTCAACCTGAACGATTTGGTGGCGCCGTCGCGCGTGTTCTGGCCGACCCGGAACAGGCAATCGTCGCCGAGCGAGACCGAGACGACAGGCGCGGAGAAATCGCTCTCGTCGCGATCCTGGTGAAGACCCATCTTGGCATCCTGCGAATAGAAATTGACCAGGCAGGCCTCCGGCGGGTGCGCATAGCCGGATACGTCCCGCCACAGTTCGAGCAGTATCTCCGGGATCAGCGGCCAAGGCCTTCCGGTCACCGGATGGGTCGGCTGATAGCGGTAGCCGTGCTCCCTGTCGGTGACCCAGCCCAGCGGGCCGCAATTGGTCATGCGCACGCTCATCTCCTTGCCGGTACGTGGCATCGCCGGCACGAACAGCGGGGCCTCTTGCACGACCTCCCTGATATCTTCCACCAGCACTTCCTGCATGGCGCGCGACAGGTAGCCGGGCATATGGCGGACGCCTTTGGGCAGTACGAGCATCGCGTCGCTTGATCCGTTGGTCTGGAAAATCAGAATGCCACCGTCAAATGAAAACGGCGACCCGAAAGCCGCCTCCGACGCTGGCTGCGCGCTTTAACCGGCGATCTGGGATCCGAAGCCGCTTCGGCTGTCAGTCATCCCCGACCCGGCCGCGCAGTTTCTTGATCGAACCGCGCCCCGCCTTGGTCTTCAGCCGTCTTTCGACCGCGCCCTTGGACGGCCTGGTCTTCTTGCGCGGCGGCGGCGGTGGTTCGGCGGCCTTGGCGACCAGTGCCGTCAGCCGCGCCCGGGCGTCCGCCCGGTTCTGCTCCTGCGTGCGGAAGCGTCCGGCTTCGATGACGATGACGCCGTCCTTGGTGGCGCGCTGGCCGGCAAGCTTGATGGTCCGTTCGCGCACACGCTCCGACAGGCCTGGAGCATTGGCGGCATCGAAGCGCAATTGCACCGCCGTCGCCACCTTGTTGACGTTCTGGCCGCCCGGGCCCGACGAACGGATGAAGTCCTCGTGCAGGTCGCCCGGATTAATCACCGCATCGTCGTTAATGATGATTTTCTCGTCGGCGTTCATGCCGCAGTCATGGCGCGGCAGGCGAAAAAAGAAAAGGCCCGATCGAAGCCGGGCCTTGAAACGTCGCCGACAGCGACAGCTATTCCGCGGCCACCTGCATGCGTGGTGCAGCGCCGAGCACGGTGGCGTCGACATGGGCTTCGAACTTTTCGAAATTGTCGACGAACATGCCGACCAGCCTTGCCGCCTGCCGATCGTAGGCGGGTTTGTCGATCCAGGTCGATCTCGGGTCGAGAATCGCGCGGTCGACGCCGGCAACTGTCACCGGTACGTCAAAACCGAAATTGGCGTCGGTCCGGAAGTCGGCCGCTTTCAGCGAGCCGTCGAGCGCTGCCGCAAGCAGCGCCCGCGTTGCCTTGATCGGCATCCGCTTGCCGGTGCCGTAGGCGCCGCCGGTCCAGCCGGTATTGACCAGCCAGCAATCGACACCGTGGCGGGCGATGAGCTCGCGCAGCAGATTGCCGTATTCCGATGGATGCCGCGGCATGAACGGTGCGCCGAAGCATGTCGAAAATGTCGCTTCGGGCTCGGTAACGCCCTTCTCGGTCCCCGCCACCTTGGCGGTATAGCCGGAGAGGAAATGGTACATAGCCTGCGCCGGGGTCAGCCGCGCGATCGGCGGCATCACACCGAATGCGTCGGCGGTCAGCATGATGATGTTTTTCGGGTGGCTGGCGCGCCCCGTCTTGCTGGCGTTGGGAATGAAGTGGAGCGGGTAGGCGCAGCGCGTGTTTTCGGTCAGCCCGCCATCGTCGAAATCCGGCACGCGACCGGCGTCGAGTGCGACATTCTCCAGCACCGTGCCGAAGCGCTGGGTGGTGGCGAAGATCTCCGGCTCGGCTTCGGCCGAAAGCTTGATCGTCTTGGCGTAGCAGCCGCCTTCGAAATTGAAGATGCCGTGCGGTCCCCAGCCATGCTCGTCATCGCCGACCAGCGTGCGCGACGGGTCGGCCGACAACGTCGTCTTGCCGGTCCCGGAAAGGCCGAAGAAAACGGCCGCGTCGCCCGCGGGCCCTTCATTGGCCGAGCAATGCATCGGCATCACGCCTTTTGTCGGCAGCAGATAGTTGAGTACGGTGAACACCGACTTCTTCATCTCGCCGGCATAGGAGGTACCGCCAATCAACACGATCATGCGCGAAAGATCGACGGCAATCACCGTTTCGACGCGCGTGCCGTGGCGGGCGGGATCGGCGCGGAACGACGGCAGGTCGATGATCGTCAAACCGGGCATGAAATGCTCGAGTTCGGCGGCTGCCGGCCGGATGAGCAGATTGCGGATGAACAAGGAATGCCAGGCAAGCTCCGTGATCACCCTGGTCGGCAGCTTCAGTTCCTCGTCGGCACCGCCGACCAGGTCCTGCACATAAAGGTCCCTTTCAGCGGCATGGGCGCGAAAATCGGCAAGCAGCGTATCGAATTGCCCCGGCGAAATCGCTTTGTTGTTGTCCCACCATACATGCGGCGCGGTGCTTTCGTCGCGCACCACGAATTTGTCCCTGGGCGAGCGGCCGGTGTGCTGTCCGGTTTCGGCGGCAAGCGCGCCATGCGCGGTGAGTCGGGCCTCGCCACGGCGGATTGCCTCCTCGTAGAGCGCGGCCGCGCCGAAATTATAGCGCACCACGCCCGTGGTTCTCAGGCCGATCCGACCGATTGCACATGCAGGATTGCGTTTGCCGGCTTCCGACATGGGTGTCCCTTCTTCGATTTACCGCGTCTTTACCGGCGAATTCCGGAACCCCATTGCAGGAGCTAAAAACGTCAAAACCAGAAAAGGCGAATGATATCAAATCATTAATCGATTTAAATATTTTGAAAGTTGTTTAAATCGTTTATATGTGCAAAAACACCGATGGTTGCCCAAAGGATTGGCGATGTTCATTCGTCCAATCCATGTCGAGGCACAATTGTGGCCGCCGGCATGCCGCGCGTGACAGCGGATAGAGCCTATGCCACATTTTGTACCTAATTTGTCCTGCAAAAGCCCCTTCTCGACGAAAGAAGGGACAGCTCATGAGGGAGCCGCTTGAAATGGCAACAATCGCGCTTGTCGACGACGATCGCAACATTCTGACTTCGGTTTCGATCGCCCTCGAATCCGAGGGTTATCGGGTCGAAACCTACACGGATGGGGCGTCGGCGCTGGAGGGACTGGCGGCGCGCCCGCCGAACCTCGCCATCCTCGACATCAAGATGCCGCGCATGGACGGCATGGAGCTGCTGCGCCGGATGCGTCAGAAATCCGACCTGCCGGTAATCTTCCTGACCTCCAAGGACGATGAGATCGATGAACTGTTCGGCCTCAAGATGGGCGCCGACGACTTCATCCGCAAACCCTTCTCGCAGCGTCTTCTGGTCGAACGCGTCCGCGCCGTGCTGCGCCGCGCCAGCACCCGCGAGGCGGCGGCCAAGGCGCCCAACCAGCAGGCTCGGTCGCTTGAGCGCGGCCAGCTTGTCATGGACCAGGAGCGCCACACGTGCACCTGGAAGGGCGAGCCGGTGACGCTTACCGTCACCGAGTTCCTCATCCTGCATTCGCTGGCCCAGCGTCCGGGCGTCGTAAAAAGCCGTGATGCGCTGATGGATTCGGCTTATGATGAGCAGGTCTATGTCGATGATCGCACCATCGACAGTCACATCAAGCGGCTGCGCAAAAAGTTCAAGGCCGTCGATGATGACTTCGAAATGATCGAAACCCTTTACGGAGTCGGGTATCGGTTCCGCGAAGCATGAGTTAATGCATGTCGCCCAAAAGTGGTCCCGGTTTTGGGGCAACGGCATGCATCAAAACGCTAATGCATGTCGCCCAAAAGTGGTCCCGGTTTTGGGGCAACGGCATGCATCAAACTAAAGACTGAGCGGGGGCTGCTATTCGATGGCAGTGCAAGTTGAGCGAGTGAGACGGTCGGGCGCCGCCAGGCGCCCGCCGCGGATTCTGCCCGCCTTCGTGTCGAAAATTACGGTGCCGATGCGCCGGTTTCTCGGCCATCACATCTTTTCCAGCCTGACGCGGCGCATCCTCTTTCTCAACCTTGCCGGCCTTGCGGTCCTGGTCACCGGCATTCTCTATCTCAACACCTTTCGCGACGGGCTGATCGACGCCCGTGTCGAGAGCCTGATGACTCAAGGCGAGATCATCGCCGGCGCGATCGCCGCCTCGGCGACGGTCGAGACCGATTCGATCAGCATCGATCCGGAGAAGCTGCTCGAGTTGCAGGCCGGCGAAAGCCTAGGCCCCGGCTCCGACCAGCTCGACAACCTCGATTTCCCGATCAATCCGGAGCGCGTGGCGCCGGTGCTCAGGCGATTGATCTCGCCGACGCGCACACGCGCCCGCATTTACGACCGCGACGCCAACCTGCTGCTCGATTCCCGCCATCTCTATTCGCGCGGCCAGATCCTTCGTTACGATCTGCCGCCGGTCGAAGAGGAACAGCCGGATCTTCTGGAGCGCATCCAGAAATTCGTCTTTGATTTCTTCCGCAACAAGCAGCTGCCGGTCTATCGCGAGCAGCCGGGTGGCAACGGTGCCGCGTTTCCGGAAGTGGTCAAGGCGCTTACCGGCAGTCCGTCGACGATCGTGCGGATATCGGAGCAGGGCGAGCAGATCGTTTCAGTGGCGGTGCCGATCCAGCGCTTCCGTGCCGTTCTCGGCGTGCTGATGCTGTCGACCGAAGGCGGCGACATCGACAAGATCGTCGCGGCCGAGCGCAAGGCGATCCTGCGCGTGTTCGGCATTGCCGCCCTGGTTACCGCCATCCTGTCGATGCTGCTGGCCTCCACCATCGCCAACCCGCTGCGCCGGCTTTCGGCGGCGGCGGTCAGGGTTCGCCGCGGCGTCAAGAACCGTGAGGAAATCCCCGACTTCTCCGACCGCCAGGACGAGATCGGCAATCTGTCGATCGCCGTGCGCGACATGACCAATGCACTCTACGCCCGCATCGAGGCGATCGAAAGTTTTGCCGCGGATGTCTCGCACGAGTTGAAGAACCCGCTCACCTCGCTGCGCAGCGCGGTGGAAACATTGCCGCTGGCCAGGAACGACAATTCGCGTAGCCGGCTGATGGATATCATCCAGCACGATGTGAGGCGGCTTGACCGCTTGATCACCGATATTTCCGATGCCTCCCGTCTCGATGCCGAACTGGCGCGGGAAGACGCGGGAACCGTCGACCTGAAGAAGTTCATCACCGATCTGGTCGCCGTCTCGCGCGAGGCCACGCGCAACAAGAAGGCGGTCGAGATCGAATTCAAGGTCGCCAAACTGCCGCAGGGCGTGAAAGGCTACTTCGTCGTCGGCCATGATCTGAGGATCGGCCAGGTGATCACCAACCTGATCGAGAATGCCCGCTCGTTCGTCCCCGAAGAACGTGGCCGCATCACCATATCGCTGGCGCGCGCCGGCAAGTTCAACATCGTCACCGTCGACGACAATGGGCCCGGCATCCGGGCCGATAACATCGATCGCATTTTCGAGCGGTTCTATACCGATCGGCCGGCCGGCGAGGCGTTCGGCCAGAACTCGGGCCTTGGCCTGTCGATATCCAGGCAGATCGTCGAAGCCCATGGCGGCACGCTGAGCGCCGAGAACATCCCGGGCACCAAGCCCGGCGAGATCAAGGGCGCGCGCTTCGTGGTAACGCTGCCGGCCGAAGGCTGACGGATGAATTCCAATCACGCCTGGTCCTATTGTGCAGCCTGAAAATATTCACGGCACCGCGATCCTGATAGGTGATCGCGGCATTCTCATCACCGGACCGTCCGGCTTGGGCAAGACGACGCTGGCGCTCGCCTTGATCGATCATTGCAGCCAGCGCGGGCTGTTTTCCCGGCTGATCGGCGATGACCAGCTCTATGCCGCCGATTGCGAGGGGCGGCTGGTCTGCCGCGCACCAGCCAGCATAGCCGGCCTCGTCGAGGTGCCGGGATTCGGCCCCAAGCCGATACAGTTCGAGCCAAGCTGCGTGATCGACCTCATTATCCGGCTGGTGCCAGCCGGCAAAATGGCCCGCTTCCAGGAAGACTGGAGCGAACTCGTTTTCGGCGTACCAGTGCCGCGCATCGATCTTGCCGGGCGCAATGTCGCGGCGGCCTTGCCGGCAGTGATGTCGCGCCTGTCGATTGCGCCTTTCCTGTGATCCGATTTCGATTTTTTGCTGCAATGCGTCAAATTGGCCTGGGCCGGCGCAATTTTGGGCTTGTCAACGGGCCTTGCGTCGACAAGATAGCGCTCCCGCCACCTGGAACGGTCGGCGAGCATAAAATGCGCCTGTGAAGCGGCCATGACGGGAGCCACCAAAGAATGATCGGACTCGTGCTTGTAACGCACGGTCAACTGGCCGCCGAGTTCCGCAATGCGGTGGAACATGTCGTTGGGCCACAAGACAATTTCGAGACCGTGGCGATCGGTGCCGACGACGATATGGAACAGCGCCGCCGCGACATTATCGACGCAGTCGGCCGCGTCGATACGGGATCAGGCGTCATCGTTTTGACCGACATGTTCGGCGGCACGCCCTCCAACCTCGCCATTTCAGTGATGGAATCCGGCCGTATCGAGGTCATTGCCGGCATGAACCTGCCGATGCTGATCAAGCTGTCCAGCGTTCGCAAAGGCGACAACATGACGGCCGCGCTGGATGAGGCGCAGGCTGCCGGCCGCAAATACATCAACGTCGCCAGTCAGCTCCTGAGCAGTAAATGAGTGCGCTGTTGCCGGAAAAGGACAAGATCGTTCGCGACTTTCCGATCGTCAACCAGCGCGGCCTGCACGCGCGCGCCTCTGCCAAGTTCGTTCAAATTGCAAGCGGCTTCAACGCCACGGTCCAGGTCGAGAAGGACGGGGTCAAGGTCGGCGGCACCTCGATCATGGGCCTGATGATGCTGGCGGCGAGCCCCGGTTATTCGATCCGCGTCACCGCCACCGGCCCGGAGGCCGAAGAGGTCATCGACGCGCTGGAGCAACTGGTTGCTTCCCGTTTTGGCGAGGAATGCTGACGTGTTGGTCGCCGCTTAAGACATGCACGGATAAAGATTTCTTTATATCCCATTGTCGTCCGACTCTCGATCTGCTAGTCAGGCCGGCAACTCGCGCCCTCCGGCACGCCTTCGGGGCGGGCGCGTCCCGCAATCAATTCGCATCGGAGCACTGCCATGACGGGTAGCAAGGACTATGTGGTCGCAGACATCGCGCTTGCCGGCTGGGGCCGCAAGGAGATCGAGATCGCCGAAACCGAAATGCCGGGCCTGATGGCCTGCCGCGAGGAATTCGGCGACAAGAAGCCGCTCAAGGGCGCGCGCATCACCGGCTCGCTGCACATGACCATCCAGACGGCGGTGCTGATCGAAACGCTTAAGGCGCTCGGCGCCGATATCCGCTGGGCTTCCTGCAACATCTTCTCGACCCAGGACCACGCTGCCGCGGCCATTGCCGAGGCCGGAATTCCGGTGTTTGCCGTCAAGGGCGAGACGCTGGAGGATTATTGGGTCTACACCGACAAGATCTTCCAATGGGCCGATGGCGGCACCTCCAACATGATCCTCGACGACGGTGGCGATGCCACCATGTACATCCTGATCGGCGCCCGCGCCGAGGCCGGCGAGGATGTGCTGTCCAATCCGGGCAGCGAAGAGGAAGAAATCCTGTTTGCCCAGATCAAGAAGCGCATGCAGGCATCGCCCGGCTTCTTCACCAAGCAGAAGGAAGCGATCCGCGGCGTCACCGAAGAGACGACGACCGGCGTCAACCGGCTCTATCAGTTGCAGAAAAAAGGCCTGCTGCCGTTCCCGGCGATCAACGTCAATGATTCCGTCACCAAGTCGAAATTCGACAACAAATATGGCTGCAAGGAATCGCTGGTCGACGGCATTCGCCGCGGCACCGACACGATGATGGCCGGCAAGGTCGCGGTCGTCTGCGGCTATGGCGACGTCGGCAAGGGCTCGTCGGCTTCGCTCAAGGGCGCCGGCGCCCGCGTCAAGGTCACCGAGGTCGATCCGATCTGCGCGCTGCAGGCGGCGATGGATGGTTTCGAGGTGGTCACGCTCGAAGACGCGGCGCCGACGGCCGACATCGTCATCACCACCACCGGCAACAAGGACGTCGTTACCCTCGACCACATGCGCCTGATGAAGGACATGGTGATCGTCGGCAACATCGGTCACTTCGACAACGAGATCCAGGTGGCGTCGCTGCGCAACCTGAAATGGACCAACATCAAGCCGCAGGTGGATATGATCACCTTCCCGGACGGCAAGCGGATGATCCTTTTGTCGGAAGGCCGTCTGCTCAACCTCGGCAACGCCACCGGCCACCCGAGCTTCGTCATGTCGGCGTCCTTCACCAACCAGGTGTTGGCCCAGATCGAGCTGTACACCAAGCCCGGTCAGTACGAAAACCAGGTCTATGTCCTGCCGAAGCATCTCGACGAAAAGGTCGCGCGCCTGCATCTCGACAAGCTCGGTGCCCGCCTGACCGAACTGTCCGGCGAACAGGCCGCCTATATCGGCGTCACTCCGCAGGGACCGTTCAAGCCGGAACACTACCGCTATTAACCACGGCGAAACTTACCACTAGATATTGAAGCCGGGCGATTGACTTTTCGCCCGGCTTTATTTTTGCGCTGATTGATTCTTCACGCCGATTCGCGCAAGCGCTATGGTGCTGATTCGCGGTCCGGGGGCGAGGCCCGGGCGCACGCATCAGGGCGGTCTTGCATTCAGGCGGCGAAGAGGACCAAGACATGCCGGGGGATAACCCGCCTTGCGCGGGACAGGCCGTTTCCGGCGGCCATAACGATTCGATCACGGGCTCCGCTGCCAGAGGCGGCAGCCTTTTATGGCGTGCCGGCAGCCGTGTCGGGGTGCTGCTTGCTTCTTCCGCGCTGGTTGGTCCGCTGCTTGGTTTTACTGCACATGCCCAAAACCGCGTGGCGCAAAAGGCCGGGCTGTCGGTCAGCACGGTCGAGGTCATGCAACTCGCCATGTTCGTCGGCGTCATGGGGGCGGCATTGCTGTCAGCCATCTTTCTGATCCGCGAAAGGGCGCGCACCTCGGCGGAAAATGCCGAGCTCAGGACCCGCATCGCTGACGTTAATGCCGCGCTGCAGCGCTCGGAGGCGCTGCTCCATTCCCGCGATCAGCGCGTGGTCGTATGGGCCGCCGAGAACAAGAAACCAGAGCTTGTCGGGACATTGCCGATCGAGAGCGGCGCGCCGGAGGACCGGGCGGCCTTCCTGGCTTTCGGACGCTGGCTGATGCCGCGTTCGGCGGCCGCACTCGAACATGCCGTCGCAGCGCTGCGGGACAAGGCAAAGCCCTTCGATCTGGTCATCGAATCGCAGGCCGGCCAGCCGCTCGAGGTTCACGGCCGCAAGAGTGCGGCGCATGTGCTGGTTCGCTTCGTCTCGCTGTCGGAGACACAGCGAAGCCAGGCCAGGCTGAAGATCGAGAACCAGCGCTTAGCCGCCGACCACGAGACGCTGATCGGCCTTCTGGATGCGCTCAAGATGCCATCATGGCTGCGCACCGTCGACGGGCGGCTGAAATGGGTCAACCGGGCCTATGCCGAAGCGGTCGAGGCCGAGAATGCCGAAGCGGCGGTCCGTGACGGCAAGGAATTCCTCGGCGGCCAGGCGCGCGACACGATCGCTGCGCAGCACAAGTCGCACCCCGTCTTCGAACAGGCGCTCTCCACGGTGATCGAAGGCGACCGGCGTATGTTTGCCGTGACCGACTTTGCCGGGGCGGATGGTTCGGCTGGTCTTGCCTGCGACATCAGCGCCATCGAGGCCATTCGCGGCGAGTATGAGCGGACCGTGCAGAGCCACGCCGATACGCTCGATCAGCTCAACACCGCCGTGGCGATTTTCGATACCGACGAGAAATTGCGGTTTTTCAATCAGGCGTTCCAGAAGCTATGGGGCCTCGACAGTGGCTTCCTGCACAGCGCGCCGGACAACGCCTTGCTGCTCGACCGCCTGCGCAGCGAAGGCAAGATTGCCGAGCAGCCCGAATGGCGGCGCTGGAAAGAGAGCTTGCTCGGCGCTTACCGCGCGGTTGAATCGCAGGAGCATTGGTGGCATCTGCCGGACGGCAAGACCATTCGCGTCATCGCCAATCCGCAGCCCAAGGGCGGCGTCACCTGGGTGTTCGAGAACCTGACCGAGAAGATGGACCTTGAAAGCCGCTACCAGACCGCCGTCCGGGTTCAGGGCGAGACGCTCGACAACCTTGCCGAAGGCGTCGCTGTGTTCGGTCCCGACGGCAGGCTGAGATTGTCCAACCCGGCCTTCGCGGCACTGTGGGGGTTGGATGCCGATGCCTCAAAACCCAACGTCCATGTCTCGACGATCCGCGACCTTTGCGACCGGCGTGCCGTCGACAGTCCGTGGGGCGGGTTCGTTGCCGCCATCACCGGCTTCGACGACGAGCGCCGCGACCGCCACGGCCAGACCGAATTGAACAACGGCACCGTTTTGCGCTACGCCGTCATCCCTTTACCCAACGGCCAGGTGATGATGACCTTTGTCGACGTTACCGACAGCGTCAATGTCGAGCGGGCGCTGAAGGACAAGAATGAGGCGCTGCAAAAGTCCGACCAGATCAAGAACGAATTCGTGCAGCACGTCTCCTATGAGCTGCGCTCGCCGCTCACCAACATCATCGGCTTTACCGAGCTTCTTTCACTGCCGTCGACTGGTCCGCTGAACCAGAAGCAACGCGAATATATCGGGCATGTCGGCTCGTCCTCCTCGGTCCTGCTCACCATCGTCAACGACATCCTCGATCTGGCGACGGTGGATGCCGGCATCATGGAACTCGACATTTCCGAAGTTCACATCGATCGGACCATTACAGCTGCCGCCGAACTGGTCGCCGACCGGCTAGAGGAACATGCGATCAAGCTTAGGATCGACGCGGCGGCCGCGCCGAAAACTTTCCACGGCGACGAGATCCGCGTCCGCCAGATCCTCTACAATCTGCTCAGCAATGCCGCCAACTACGCGCCGGAGGCGAGCACCATAACGCTCGCCTGCCGCCAACTTGCCGACGGCGTGGAATTTTCCGTTCACGATGACGGCCCCGGCATGCCGCCGGACCTGCTTGACTCAGTGTTCCGGCGCTTCGAGCCGCGCACCAATGGCGGCCGCCGCCGTGGCGCCGGGCTCGGCCTGTCGATCGTCAAGAGCTTTGTCGAACTGCATGGCGGCAGCGTCCGCATCGAGACCGGCAGGGATAAGGGCACTACGGTTGTTTGCGCCTTTCCCGACACGCCGTCCGGCATCCGCGCGGCGGCCGAGTAGCGCGTTCGATGGCGGTATTGGTGCTGGAGCGTTTTCTCGCCGACGAGGCTGCGACGGCAAGGTTCGGCGAGGACCTCGCCATGTCGCTGCGCGTTGGCGACGTGCTCGCTCTCAAGGGCGATCTCGGCGCCGGCAAATCGACCTTGGCACGGGCGCTGATCAGAGCACTGGCCGACGATGCCGGCCTCGACGTGCCGAGCCCGACCTTCACGCTGGTCCAGAGCTACGACACGCGTGTGCCGGTTCATCATTTCGATCTCTACCGCTTGGGCACGGCATCCGAGCTGGACGAGCTGGGCTTCGACGAGGCGCTGACGCAAGGCGCCGCGCTGGTCGAATGGCCGGAGCGGGCAGAGGCATATTTGCCGAAAACCTCGGTGCTGGTCGAACTTCTCCAGCAGGACGACGGCCGACTGGTGAAACTATCGGGAGAGGGCGCCGCCTTCGAGCGTGCGGCGCGATCGCTGGCGATGCGCGATTTTCTCGGGCAGGCCGGCTGGGGCGAAGCGCAGCGACGATATTTCATCGGTGATGCCTCGGCTCGCTCCTACGAGATCGTCACGCTCGCCGGATTTCCGCCGCGCGTGCTGATGAACTCGCCAAGGCTGCTGCTCGGACCGCCAGTCCGCGACGGCAAACCCTATGCCGAGATCGCCCACACCGCGCAATCCGTTTCGGCGTTCGTGGCCATCGACCGGGCCTTGCGGGCAGGCGGCGTCAGCGTCCCGGAAATCCACGCCCAGGACCTCGACCAGGGTTTTCTTCTGCTGGAACATCTCGGTTCCCAAGGGTTTCTCGACAAGCGCGGCCAGCCGGTGGCCGAGCGCTACGCGGCGGCGGCCGAACTGCTTGCCATGATGCATGGCAAAACATGGCCGGCCCGCATGCAGGCCGGCCCCCGCGTCTTCCACGAGGTGCCGCCTTTCGACCGCGACGCCATGATGATCGAGGCCGAATTGCTGGTCGACTGGTATGTCCCGGCGATATCAGGCGCTCCGCCAAGCGAGGCGTCGCGCGCCGGTTACCGCAGCGAATGGGATGCGGTGCTCGATCGGCTCGAAGGGCGCGAATACACGCTGATGCTGCGCGACTTTCATTCGCCCAACCTGATCTGGCGCGCTGACCGTTCCGGTCACGATCGTCTCGGCGTCGTCGATGTCCAGGACGCACTGATCGGGCCGTCCGCCTACGACGTCGCGTCGCTCGCCATGGACGCGCGCGTCACCATTTCACCCGAAATCGAAAAGCACACGCTCGCCGCCTACATCGCCGCGCGCCGCGCCGCCGGCGCCTTCGACGAGAACGAATTCCGCGAAACCTATGCAATCATGGCCGCACAGCGCAATTCCAAGATCCTCGGCATTTTCGTGCGGCTCGAAAAACGTGACGGCAAGCCTTATTATCTGAAGCATCTGCCGCGTATCCGCGATTATCTTCGCCGGGCGCTGGCGCATCCGGCGCTGGCCAGGCTGCAGGATTTCTACATCGCCCACGGCTTGCTGGAGGAACGCTCGATTTGACGGCTAAGGATTTGGGCCTGAAGGCGTCGGACGAGGGACCGATGCCGACGACCGCCATGGTGCTCGCCGCCGGGCTCGGCAAGCGCATGCGGCCGATCACCGATACCATGCCGAAGCCGCTGGTCAAGATCGCCGGCAAGACATTGCTCGATTGGGGGCTGGACTGCCTAGCCGAAGCCGGCGTCGCCAAGGCCGTCGTTAACGTCCATTACCTGCCGCAACAGATCGTGGACCATGTAGCCCGCCGCAGTGCGCCGAGAATCGTCATCTCGGATGAGAGCACCGGCCTGCTCGACTCTGCCGGCGGTATCGTCAAGGCATTGCCCAGGTTAGGGGCGCCCTTCTATGTGCTTAACGCGGACACCTTCTGGATCGACAGCGGCGTTTCCAATCTCAGGCGACTTGCCCTTGCATGGGAGGGCGCGACAATGGACATTCTGCTGATGCTTGCGGATCTCCAGTCGGCAACCGGGCATAGCGGCGGCACCGATTTCCTGATGGCGCCGGATGGCGCCTTGCGGCGTGCGAACAACGATCCGGCCGGCCTGATCTATGCCGGCGCAGCAATCGTCCATCCGCGCATCTTCAAGGATGCGCCGGGCGGCCCGCTGTCGCTCAACGCCTATTTCGATGCGGCAATCGCCGCCGGCCGCCTGTTCGGCATGAAGATGCAGGGTCACTGGATCACTGTCGGCACACCGGACGCGATCCCGCGGGCGGAAGCAGCGGTCGCCGCTGCGCTTGCCGGCACGCCCGATGCTGTTGCTGAGGCACCCGGCGCTCTTACCGAGTCGAAATGAGCGGCTCCCGCCGCGTTTTCTCGATCCCGCCCGGAGCGCCGTTCCTGCCGACGCTGGCCGAGGCGCTGCTTGCAGGGCGCCTGGTTCCCGGCTTTGCCTATGATGGCGATCCGCTGGTGCTGGCCGATCTCACCATCTATGTGCCGACGGCCCGTGCGGCGCGGGCGCTTCGCGGCGTCTTCGTCGATGCTCTCTCGCGCTCCGGAAGCCGCTCGGCGATCCTGCCGGTCATCCGCCCGCTTGGTGAGTTCGATGAAGATGAAGCCGCCTTCGAGGCGGGAGCTTCGGCCGCCATCGACCTTGCGCCGCCGATCGCCGCGGTAGAGCGCCTGTTGCTGCTTGCGCCACTGGTGCGGGCGTGGAAACGCCGCCTGCCGGCGCATGTCGCGGCATTGTTCGACGAGGAGATCGTCATCCCGGCCTCCGCCGCCGACGCCATCTGGCTGGCGCGCGACCTTGCACGCCTGATGGATGAGATCGAGACCGAAGGCACGGATTGGGCAAGGCTCGCCGACCTTGTGACCGGCAATCTTGCAGGCTGGTGGCAGGTGACGCTCGATTTCCTGACCATCGTGACCGAGAACTGGCCGAAGCTGCTCGAGGAACGCCATCGCTCCAATCCGGCCGCGCATCGTAATGCCCTGATAAGGCTGGAGGCGGCGTGGCTGAAGCGTAATCCGCCGGCCGGACCGGTGATCGCCGCCGGTTCCACCGGCTCCATTCCCGCCACGGCCGAGCTGCTTGCCGTGATCGCCGGTCTGCCCAATGGCGCCGTTGTGCTGCCCGGGCTCGACCGGGCGCTGGACGAGCCGTCCTTTGCCGCCATCAGTGCACTTGGCGCGCGCCCGGCCCTGCTTGGCCACCCGCAATACGGCCTGGCAAAGTTGATCGGCAAGATCGGCGTGCCGCGCGCCGATGTCGGGGAACTCGCTGTTGCGCCGCGGCCGCTTGCACTGCGCGCCGCACTCGTCGGCGAAGCGCTGCGCCCGGCGGAGACCACCGAGCTGTGGGCCGAGACGCGCGCCCGCTTTACGGCCGGCGATATTGCCGAGGCCTTCGCCGATGTGACGCTTCTCGAAGCCGCCAGCGAACGCGACGAAGCCGTAGCGATCGCCGTCGCGCTCAAACAGGCCGTCGAGCGGCCCGGCCAGCGCGCAGCACTCGTCACCGGCGACCGCGCACTGGCGCGGCGCGTCTCAGTCGAGCTGTTGCGCTTCGGCGTTGCCGCCGACGATTCCGGCGGCACGCCGCTCATCAACACGCCAGCCGCCAGCCTGCTCAGGCTGGCGCTTCAGGCAGCCTTCCGCCCGGGCGACCCGGTCGCCCTACTGTCGCTGCTCAAGCATCCCCTGCTTGGCCTCGGCCTGGAGCGGGCAAGCGTGCGCCATGCGGCCGAGATAGTCGAACTCGTGGCGCTGCGCGGCGGCACCGGTCGTCCGGACGTGGCGTCGCTGCCGCAACTCTTCGATGCCCGGCTCCTCGAATTCGACGGCGGTGGCAATCGCCGCCCGCCTTTCTGGCGATCGCGCCTCTCGGTCAGGCGCATTGAGCAGGCCCGCGACCTGCTGATCCGGCTAACGGCTGCGCTGGCGCCGCTGGTTGCCTTTCGCGGCGAGGAGAATGCCGATCTTGCCACGCTTGTGCGCGCCAGTGTCGGCGTGCTCGAAAGCCTCGGACGCGCCGCCGACGGCAGCCTGAGCGAACTCTATGCCGGCGATGCCGGCGAAAAGCTTGCCGAGCTCTTGCGCGGTCTGGTCGCGGCCTCGGTGTCGTTCTCCTTCGCCGCTGACGAATGGCCTGACGTGATGGAGGCGCTGATCGCGCCCGAGACGGTCAAGCCGGCGCAGGGCACCGACAGGAACATCGCCATCTGGGGTGTGCTGGAAGCGCGGCTTCAGGACGTCGATACGCTGGTCGTCGGCGGGCTCAACGAAGGCGTGTGGCCGCGCAAGCCGGAGAGTGACCGCTTCATGTCGCGGCTGATGAAGACCGGCATCGATCTTGAACCGCCGGAGCGGCGCATCGGCCTTGCCGCCCATGATTTCCAGATGGCCATGGGCGCCAAAAAAGTGGTGCTGGCTCGCTCCGCCCGCTCCGGCGACGCACCGTCGGTACCTTCGCGCTGGCTGCAGCGCATCCTTACTTTCGTCGGCGAGGATCATGCCGCGGCACTTCGCCGGCGCGGCGACGAACTGCTTGCCTGGGCGCGTGCGCTCGATGCCGGCGAAAAGCAGGACTTTGCGCCGCGGCCGCAGCCGAAACCGCCGCTCGCCGCACGGCCGCACCACCTCTCGGTCACCGAGATCGAAACGCTACGTCGCGATCCCTATGCGGTCTATGCCAGAAGGATACTCGGCCTGATGCCGCTCGATCCGGTCATTCGCGATCCGGGCGCCGCCGAGCGCGGCACGCTGTTTCACGCTATTCTGCACTTGTTCTCGCGGACGGTGGCCGATCCGCGCGCGCCGGAGGCGCTGGACGGGCTCATCGCCGCCGGCCGCTCCTGCTTTGCCGAGGCGGCTCTGCCGGCCGATGTCGAGGCGGTGTGGTGGCCACGCTTCGAAAAGCTTGCCGCCGGCATCATCGAATGGGAGCGCGGCCGGGCCGCAGCCGTGGCACGGCGGCACGCCGAGGAACGCGCCGAAAAGACCGGTGTCGGCCGATCCGGCGTGACCCTGTCCGGCTATGCCGATCGCATCGATCTGCTGGCTGGCGGAATGGCCGACATTCTCGATTACAAGACCGGCTCGTCGCCATCCAAAGCACAGGCGCACACGCTGCTCGCGCCGCAACTGGCGCTGGAGGGCGCGCTGCTGCGTCGCGGCGCCTTCAAGGAGCTTGGCGCACGCGAGCCGTCGCAACTGGCCTTCGTGCGGCTGAAGCCGAATGGCGAGGTGTTCGAAGAATCGATCCTCGAATACAACCGCAAGCCGCGAACCGCCGCCGATCTCGCCGAAGAGGCGTGGGCGCGGCTGGAAAAACTGCTGATCCACTACGCCGACCCGGCGACCGGCTATCTGTCGCGGGCGCTGCCGTTCCGCGAGGGCGAGACCGACGGCGACTATGATCATCTCGCCCGCGTGCTCGAGTGGTCGGCCGGCGGCGATGCCGACGACGAGGGAGGGGAGGTATGAAAAAGGCCTACCCCATTCCAAGCGACACCGCCGCCAGCCAGGCAAGCGCCTCCGATCCGCATAATTCCGCCTGGGTGTCGGCCAATGCCGGATCGGGCAAGACCCATGTACTTGCCCAGCGCGTCATCCGGCTTCTGCTGCGCGGCACCGATCCGTCCAAGATCCTGTGCCTGACCTATACGCGTGCCGCCGCCGCCAACATGTCGAACCGAGTGTTTTCGACCCTGTCGCAATGGACGGCCCTGGGCGATGCCGAGCTCTCGACACGGATAGAGGCGCTGGACGGGCGCCAGCCCGACCGCGAAACCATGCGCCGGGCGCGGCGGTTGTTTGCCGAGGCGCTGGAAACCCCGGGCGGGCTGAAGATCCAGACCATCCACGCCTTCTGCGAATCGGTGCTGCATCAGTTCCCGCTGGAAGCCAATATCCCGGCGCATTTCGAAATGCTCGATCCGCAAATGGAGGCTTCGCTGTTTGCCGCCGCCCGCCGCGACATGATTTCGGGCGGCGTTGCAGGCGATGCGGCATTGGCCGAGGCCTTCGCCACCGTGCTGGAGCGCGGTGGCGAACATGGGCTTGACGCACTGCTGGCCGAGATCGTGCGCAAGCGCGATGGTTTGCGCGCCTTCATCGCCGCGGCCGGCGGCGATAGTTTTCAGGCGCTGTTCGATGAGTTTCAGTTTCGCGCCGGCCAGACCGCCGAAGGCATAGCCGCCTCCGTCTGGCCGCTGCCCGGCTTCCTGCCGGATTATCTCGTCACTTTTTCACGGTCGGCTGAGGCCGCCGATGCGCGCATCGTGCTGAACAATCTGCTGCCATACGCCCGTCTTGCCTTCGCCGAGGAGCATCCGGTCCGCCGCCTGAATCTGCTCTCCAAGGCTTTCCTGAGGGCCGACGGCGAGCCTTACGATCCGGCAAAGACGTTTAAAAGGGCATTGCTTGACCGGCTGCCCGATCTTGCCGAACGTTATCTGGCGGCGGTCGACGCCATTCTCGAAATCTCCGACCGGCTGGCCTTGTTCAGAATGCTGGAAGGCACGCGTGCCGCACTGACCATCGCCGACTGGCTGATCGCCCGCTACGAGCAATTGAAGCGCGCCCGCGGCTTCCTCGACTTCAACGACCTGATCACCCGCACGGTCAATTTACTGGCGCGGCCCGACGCCGGCCCATGGGTGCAATACAAGCTCGACCAGGGCATCGACCACATCCTCCTCGACGAGGCGCAGGACACCAGTCCCGACCAGTGGGAGGTGGTCAAGCGGCTGGCGGAGGAGTTCTTTGCCGGGCTCGGCGCACGCGACGCCGTCCACCGCACCATCTTTGCGGTCGGCGACGAAAAGCAGTCGATCTATTCCTTCCAGGGAGCCGCCCCGGATTCCTTTGCCGACAGCCGGCTTTTGTTTGCCGGCAAAGTTAGATCGGCCGATGCGGCCTTCGCCGATCTCAAGCTGACCTGGTCGTTTCGCTCGACCGACGACGTGCTTGCGGCGGTGGATCGTGTCTTTGCCGACCCGAACGTGCGGCGCGGCATCAGCCATGATCCCGATCCGCTCGACCACAAGGCGATCCGTACCGATGCGCCGGGTTATGTCGAGGTCTGGCCGTCGATCGGCGCCGACGTCGTCGACGAACCAGACGATTGGACGCAAGCGGTCGACCATGCCCACGCGCCGGCAGTCCGCGTCGCTGAAAACGTCGCCGCAACCATTGCCGGCTGGATTGGCAGCGGCGAGGTCATCGAAGGCCGCGGCAAGAAACTCCGCCCCGGCGACGTGCTGGTGCTGGTGCGCAAGCGCGATCGCTTCGTCCATGCGCTAACGCGGGCGCTGAAGCGCCGCGACATTCCGGTGGCCGGCGCCGATCGGCTCAGCCTGCCCGGCCACATCGCGGTGAAAGACCTGATCGCACTTGGCCATTTTCTCATCCAGCCCGAGGACGATCTGTCGCTCGCTGCCGTGCTGCGCAGCCCGATCTTCGATGTCTCGGAAGAGCAGCTTTTCGCGCTTGCTGCCGAGAGGCCGTCGGGCGTCTCGCTGATCGCCTCGCTGCGCCGGCATGCCGGCGAAAGCGCGTTGGCCACCGTCGTCAGCCGGCTCGACACATGGTCGAACGAAGCCGCGTTCAATCAGGTGTTCGAATTCTATGCCGCAGCACTCGCCCGCGACGGCCTTCGCAAGAAGATGATCGCGCGGCTCGGGCCGGAGGCCGGCGATATCCTCGACGAATTCCTGAATTTCTGCCTGGCCGAGGAGCGGACCGGCCTGCCGGGACTGGAATCCTTCCTGTCGACATTGGAAAACGCCGGCCCCGAGATCAAGCGCGAAATGGACCAGACCCGCGACGAGGTTCGCGTCATGACCGTGCATGCCGCCAAAGGCCTGGAAGCGCCGGTGGTGTTCCTCGTCGATGGCGGTTCCGCGCCGTTCAGCGACCAGCATCTGCCGAGATTGATGCCGTTCGAAGGCTCGGGCGACTGCTGGGAGGGCAAGGGCTATCTCTGGCGTTCCGCCAGCGATGTCGCCAATGGGTTTTCACGCGCGGCATCGGCCCGCGCCCGCGAGCTCGCCGACGACGAATACCGCCGGCTGCTCTATGTCGGCATGACCCGCGCCGAGGATCGGCTGATCGTCTGCGGCTACCATGGCAAGCGGGCGCCGAATACCGGCACCTGGCATTCGATCGTCAGCCGCGCACTGGTCGGTGCCGCGGAGAGCGAAGAACGCCGGCATCCCGCCGCTGGCGAGACCGTGCATCGTTTCCAGGTGACGAAGCTGCCGCCCATGCCGTCGGCGGCAGTGGGTGAGGCACGACAGGCGGAACGCTTTGCGCCATTGCCGGAAACCCTGTTCCAGCCTCTGCCGCCCTTCGAGGAATTGCCGCGGCCGCTCTCGCCGTCCGGCGCCTCGGTGCTGATCGACGAGGCGCGGCAAGCGGTGGCCGACACGCGTTCGCCGGTACTGGATGCCGACGCCGAGCCCGGCTTTGCCGTCATGCGCGGGCTGGCGCTGCACAAATTGCTGCAGATGCTACCCGGCATCGCCGAGGGAAAACGCCAGGATGCCGCTGAACGCTATCTGGCAAGAGCCGGCGCGGGATGGCCCGACGACGAGCGCGACAAGGCCTTGGCTGGCGTTTTCAGAATTCTTGCCGACAGCCGCTTCGCGCCGCTGTTTGCGCCAAACTCGCGCGCTGAAGTCGCCATCATGGGCAGCCTGGGAGTGAGGGGCAAACTGCGCTCGATTTCCGGCAAGATCGACCGGCTGGCAGTAACGCCGGACAAGGTTTCGATCGTCGACTACAAGACCAATCGGCCAGCGCCGGCTACGCTCGCCGAAGTGCCGCAAGCCTATGTTTTGCAGCTCGCACTCTATCGCGCGCTGCTTCAGCCGCTCTATCCGGGACGCGAGGTCTCGGCGGCGCTGCTGTTTACCGAGGCGCCGCGGCTGATCGAGCTGCCGGCGGCGGCCATGGACGACGCGCTTGCTAGACTCACGGGAGCGTGACACAAGACTTGCTTGAACACGGACGCGATCACCACCACATTTGGTGCGACGAACAAATCGAAAGGATCTCAGCATGGCTACCGTCAAGGTCGACAAGAGCAATTTCCAGGCCGACGTGCTCAACGCCAAGGAGCCGGTCGTGGTCGATTTCTGGGCGGAATGGTGCGGCCCGTGCAAGATGATCGCCCCGGCGCTTGAGGACATTGCCATCGAACTCGGCAGCAAGATAAAGATCGCCAAGCTCAACATCGACGAGAATCCTGAGCTGGCCGCGCAGTTCGGCGTGCGCTCGATCCCGACGCTGATGATCTTCAAGGGCGGCGAAGTCGCCGACATGAAGGTCGGTGCTGCGCCGAAAACGGCATTGTCGCACTGGATCAACGGCAGCCTCGCCTGATCCGATCAATATTTTGCAGAAAGGCCCGGCCTCGCGCCGGGCTTTCTTGTGGCGTCACCGATCCGCAGATCTGGCACTCGCCACTTGCCGTCTCATGCTCTTGTCTGGCTTAAAGCAGGAGAAGCGATATGACCGGATCCGCCAAGGCCACCGTCTTCATCGATAATGAGCGCGTCATCGTCACCGAATACCGCTTCGCTCCCGGCGACAACACCGGCTGGCACCGCCATGGCCACGACTATGTGATCGTGCCGCTGACCGACGGCAAGGTGAAGCTCCTGACCAAGGATGGCGAATCCTTCGCCGAGATGAAGAAGGGCTCGCCGTATTTCCGCAACGAGGGCGTCGAACATGACGTCATCAGCACAAACGATGGCGAATTCGCCTTCATCGAGGTCGAGCTGAAGTAAGTCCACCGACCATAGGCTGCGCCGCTACAATTGTCCGCGAGGCGCGATCACCAATCCGCGATACGATCGCCACCGACGAATTGTGCGCTTTTCTCAGTGTATTCGAACAGTTCTATCTTCACGCCGTTGGGGTCGCGGATCCAAGCCTGGTAGGTGTCATCGCACGCGCGTTTCTTGGAAGTGATATCAACCCCCTTTGACCTCAGATGGGCGATCGCGGCGTCGATGTTTTCCACTTCGAGGCAGAAGTGGTTGATCTGGTTCAAGTCGCTATAGCTGGCGCCGTCTTTCTGGAACACCTCGACATGGCTACGGCTGCCGCAATTGAGGTAGAAGCCGAAAATCTTCCCGTCGCGCAGAAAATTGAACTGCGTATCCATGCCGAGGACGTCTCGATAGAAGCTTCGCGTCATCTCCAGGTCATTCGCGAAAATGCAAACGTGAGCGAGCTGCTTTACCTTGATCATGATTGCCTCCTCGCGGTGGTCTCGTAAGTGTTCCCGGGTGAAGCACGCCTCAAACCGGCGGCGTGCCGTTTTCGGCCAATACCGCGCCGGCCAGGTAGAGCGATCCGCCGATCAGGATGCGTGGGGGCGGTCCGTCCCATGTGTCGCGCAGCAGCATCAGCGCATTGGCGACGGAACTGACCGGTTCGGCCGACAGGCCGGCCTCGATGGCGCGGGTCGCCAGTTCGTCGTTCGGCACGCCGGCGTCGCTCAGGCTCACCGGCACGGTGTAGACATGCCGGACCAGCCCTTTGAAGGCGCGGAAATAGCCGCTCTGGTCCTTGGTGTTGATCATGCCCGAGATCAGGAACAGGGGCCGCGGGTTCTTTTCCTCCTGCTCGGCCAGCGCCTCGGCGACGACCACGCCGGCGCCGGGATTGTGGCCGCCGTCGAGCCAGATGTCGGCGCCCTTTGGCGCCAGTTCGCTCAGCCGGCCCTGAGGCAGCTTCTGCATCCGGCCCGGCCAGGCAACATTGGCCATCGCCTTCTCGGCGGCGCGGTGGCTGATCTCGAAACCCGCCGCCTTGACCGCCGCGATCGCCGCCGCCGCATTGGCGAATTGGTGGCGTCCCGGCAGGCGCGGCGGCGGCAGGTCCATCAATCCGTCTTCGTCCTGATAGACCATGCGGCCGTTTTCCTCATAGGCAAGGAAGTCCTGGCCATAGAGGAAGGCGGGGCAGTCGAGCCGCTCGGCGGTTTCGATGAGCACCTGCTGCGCCGTCTCGCTTTCCTGCGCGCCGATGACGACCGGGCATCCGCGCTTGATGATGCCGGCCTTTTCGACGGCGATCAGCTCGACGCGGTCGCCGAGATAGGCTTCGTGGTCGAGCGAGACCGGCATGATCACCGACACGGCCGGCTCGGCGATGACATTGGTGGCGTCGAAGCGGCCGCCAAGGCCGACCTCGAGGATGACGGCATCGGCCGGATGTTCGGAAAACAGCAGGAAGGTGACGGCGGTGAGGATTTCGAAGACGGTGATCTTCTGGCCTTGATTGGCTTTGGCGACGCGGGCGATGGCTTCGGCGAAGACCTTGTCGTCCACCAGCTTGCCGCCGCCATCGGCGGCCAGCCGGTAGCGCTCGTGCCAGTTCACCAGATGTGGCGAGGTGTGGACGTGGACGCGGTAGCCGGCGGCTTCGAGCAGCGCCCGTGAAAAAGCAGCACAGGAACCCTTGCCGTTGGTGCCGGCGATGTGGATGACCGGCGGCAGCTGGTCCTGCGGATTGCCGAGCCGCTCGAGCAGCCGCGAAATGCGGTCGAGCGAAAGGTCGAAGCCCTTCGGGTGAAGCGCCATCAGGCTTTCGATTTCGCGGTCGGCGGCAAGCGTGGTCATGGAAGAATCCTAGGCGCGTGCGCAACGGCACACAACAGCCGCTCGCGCCGCGTGATGTCGCGTCAGGCGTGCGGCCGGGCTTCGGCCGGAATCACCGACGGCGGCAGGATTTCCGGCTCCTGCGGTTTTTGCTCTTCCGGCAGCTTGAGCAGCATTCTCAACAGTCGCGCAATCGTCTGACGCATTTCCAGCCGTGACACCACCATGTCGACCATGCCGTGTTCCATCAGATATTCGGCGCGCTGGAAGCCGTCGGGCAGCTTTTCGCGGATGGTCTGCTCGATGACGCGCGGGCCGGCAAAGCCGATCAGCGCGCCGGGCTCTGCAATATGCACGTCACCCAGCATGGCGTAGGAAGCGGTGACGCCGCCGGTCGTCGGGTTGGTCAGGACGACGATGTAGGGCAGGCCGGCCTCCTTCAGCCTGTCGACGCCGACCGTGGTCCGCGGCAACTGCATCAGCGACAGGATGCCTTCCTGCATACGGGCGCCGCCGGAGGCCGCAAACAGAATCAGCGGCCGCTTGCGCTGCAAGGCGACCTCGAAGCCATGCACGATGGCGTCGCCGGCCGCCATGCCGAGTGAGCCGCCCATGAAGGCAAAATCCTGCACCGTCACCACCACCGGCAGACCTTCGACGGTGCCCAGCGCATTGATGATGGCGTCTTCCATGCCGGTCTTGGCCTTGGCATCCTTCAGCCGGTCTAGGTAGCGCTTCTCATCGCGGAACTTGAGCGGATCCTGAACGACCTTGGGGTTTTCCAGCGTCTCGTATTTGCCGTCGTCGAGGAAGAATTTCAGCCGTTCCTTGGCCGATATCTTCATATGGTGGCCGGAGGACGGGATGACGAACTGGTTCTGCTCCAGATCCTTGTGGAACACCATTTCGCCGGTCTCGGGATCCTTGATCCACAGGTTTTCCGGCATGTCGGTGCGGCGGCCGAGCATCGAATTGATCTTCGGGCGGACGTAATTGGTGATCCAGTTCATCGCTTCGCTCCTGTCCTTACGAAGAGTTAGACCATGATCCCGAAAAGTGGAAACCGGTTTTCGGCAAGATCATGGCCAACCAGAAGATCAAGATTATTCGGCGGCAGCAAGGCGAGCCGCGCGAACTCCTTGCGAAAGCCCGCTGACCAGCGTGGCGACGGCCTCGGCCGGATCGGCGGTCTTTTCGCCCTTCGGCCCGAGCACGTTGGCGACGGCATTGACAATCGCGGTGCCGACGACGACGCCGTCGGCTGACGCGCCGATGGTGCGCGCCTGCTCGGCGGTCTTGACGCCGAAGCCGACGCAGACCGGCAGGTGGGTATGGCTCTTGATGCGCTTGACCGCCGCCGCCACCTTGCCGGTGTCGGCCAGCGCCGAACCGGTGATACCGGTCATCGACACATAATAGACGAAGCCGGAGGTGTTCTGCAGCACCTTGGGCAGGCGCTTGTCGTCGGTGGTCGGCGTCGCCAGCCGGATGAAATTGATGCCGGCCTTGAGTGCCGGGATACAAAGTTCCTCGTCCATCTCAGGCGGCAGGTCGACGACGATCAGCCCGTCTATCCCGCTGGCCAGCGCATCGCTCAGGAAGCGCTCGACGCCGTAGATGTAGATCGGATTGTAATAGCCCATCAAGACGATCGGCGTTTCATTGTCGCCGGCGCGGAATTCCGAGGCCATCTTCAGCGTTTTGACCAGTGTCTGGCCGCCCTTCAGCGCCCGCAGGCCGGCCGCCTGGATCGCTGGGCCGTCGGCCATTGGATCGGAAAACGGCATGCCGAGCTCGATGATGTCGCTGCCGGCGCCGGGCAGCGCCTTCATGATCGACAGGGACGTGTCGTAGTCCGGGTCGCCGCCCATGAAATAGGTGACGAGTGCCGGTCGACCTTCGGCCTTCAGCTTTGCCATGCGGCGGTCGATACGGGTGGCCATGATCAGATCTCCATGCCCAGCATATTGGCCACTGTGTGCACGTCCTTGTCGCCGCGGCCGGACAGGTTGACGATGACGATCTGTTCCTTGTCCATATCAGGCACGATCTTCACCGCCTGCGCGATGGCATGGGCCGATTCCAGCGCCGGAATGATGCCCTCGACGCGCGTCGTCAGCTGAAACGCCTCCAGCGCCTCGTCGTCGAGGATCGGCACATAGTCGACGCGGCCGGAATCGCGCAGCCACGAATGCTCCGGCCCGACGCCCGGATAGTCAAGGCCCGCCGAGATCGAGTGGCCGTCCATGATCTGGCCGTCGGCGTTCTGCAGGAGGTAGGTACGGTTGCCATGCAGCACGCCGGGCGCGCCGGCACTCATCGAGGCGCAATGCTCGATGCCGTCGAGGCCGCGACCGCCGGCTTCGACGCCGATGATGCGCACCTCACTATCGTCGAGGAAGGGATGAAACAGGCCGATGGCGTTGGAACCGCCGCCGACACAAGCGATGATCGTGTCCGGCAGCCGGCCTTCCTGCTCGAGGATCTGGGCGCGCGCCTCGGTCCCGATCACCGACTGGAAGTCGCGCACCAGCTCCGGATAGGGATGTGGGCCGGCGGCGGTGCCGATCAGGTAATAGGTGTCCTCGACATTGGTTACCCAGTCGCGCAGGGCCTCGTTCATGGCGTCCTTCAGCGTGCCGTGGCCGGCGGTCACCGGCCGCACCTCGGCGCCCAGAAGCTTCATGCGAAACACGTTGGGGCTTTGCCGGGCGACGTCGGTCGCGCCCATATAGACGATACAGGGAAGCCCGAAGCGCGCCGCCACTGTAGCGGAAGCGACGCCATGCTGGCCGGCACCGGTCTCGGCGATGATCCTCGTCTTGCCCATGCGCTTGGCGAGCAGGATCTGGCCGAGGCAGTTGTTGATCTTGTGCGAGCCGGTGTGGTTCAGGTCCTCGCGCTTGAAATAGACTTTTGCGCCACCCCCGAGGCCCTTAGCCGCGGAAACCCCGCGAAGATGCCGGGTAAGGCCTTCGGCGAAATAGAGCTTCGACGGCCGCCCGGCATAGTGCGTCGAGAGATCGGTCAGTTCGGCCTTGAAATCCGGGTCGTTCTTGACCTCGTTCCAGTGCCGCTCCAGCTCGAGGATCAGGGGCATCAGCGTTTCGGCAACGAAACGACCGCCAAAAATGCCGAACATGCCCTGCTCGTCGGGGCCGGTGCGGAAGGAATTCGGTATCGCCGGCTTATCCATCGCCGATCTCCTGGTCTGTGGTTTGAAGCGTGGTCAGGCGGCGCGGTTGTCGCGTGCTGCCCCGACGGCCCGGAAAAATTGTTCGATCAGCGCCGGTTCCTTGACGCCCGGTGCGCTCTCCACGCCCGAGGAAACATCTATTCCGGGCGGGTTCGCCAGCCGAAGCGCGTCGCCGATATTGCCGGCGTTGAGCCCACCGGAAAGCATGTAATCAACGCCGGCGTCAAGGCCGGCCAGAACGCGCCAGTCGAAGGCAAGGCCGTTGCCGCCCGGCAATTCCGAACCCTTAGGCGGCTTGGCGTCGAACAGGAAACGGTCGGCAATGCCGATGAAGGGTTTAACCCGCTCGAGATCGGCAGTCTCGCTGACCGGCAGCGCCTTCATCACCGGCAAGCCGTAGCGCGCCTTCACTTCGGCCACCCGCCCGGGGGTTTCGGCGCCGTGAAGCTGCAGCATGTCGGGCTGCATCTTTTCGACGATCTCGTCCAGGAACATATCGCTGGCGTCGACCGTCACCGCAACAGCCTTAGCCTTGCCGCGCGCCGCTTCGCGCAGGCGGCCGGCTTCCGCCGGCCCGACATAGCGCGGGCTTTTGGCAAAGAAAATGAAGCCGACATGGCTGGCGCCGCCGGCCAATGCCGCAGCCAGTGCCTTGTCGGTCTTCAACCCGCATATCTTGATGTCGAGCGCCATGGCGCGGGATTGGCACGAAACGGCAAAAGAGTCGAGAAAAAGCATCCTGTTTGCCGCCAGCGCGGAACGCGCTACCTTGCTAATGTAAGAGCGGAACGCGCTACCTTGCTAATATAAGAGCGCGACGCGCTACTTGCTCAGGCACAAAGGCGGGAGAACAAAGACATGCCGGAAAAGACCGTCGCGGAACTCAGGCAAAAGCTGGCACAGGCCCATGAGGTCATCGCTCATTTGATGGACAAGGCGGCTTTCAACGGCGCCGAGGCGCACCGGGCGCTGGCCTATTTCAGCAACGAGACCTTCGAGCAGGATTTTCTGCCTTGGCCGCGCCATGTCGATGAGGGGTTGCGGCCGGAGGAGTTGAACGCGGCGAATGACGATTGATCGGACAACTACTCGAACGCGATCGCCTGCAGCGCGCCGCCATTGCGCTTGAGCCAGTCCTTGCAGCGGTCAGTGTCCGGGCAAAGCTGCTCGCATAATTTCCAGAATTTCGGGCCGTGGTTCATCTCCTTGAGATGCGCCACCTCATGCGCGACGAGGTAGTTTATCACCGGCCGCGGCGCCATCATGATGCGCCAGGAAAACGACAGATTGCCGTCCGACGTGCACGATCCCCAGCGGCTCGACGTATCCTTGAAGCGGATCGCCTTGGCGCGCTTGCCAACCGCAGCACAGTGCTTGGTCACCAGCGCCTCGATCTCGCGCTTGGCCTCGCGCTTCAGGAAATCGGCGATGCGGCGCGGCAGATGCACGCGTTCGCCATGCACGATCATCAGCGGCCCGCGCTCGTCGTGCGACAGCGTGACGGTGCCGCGTTTCGACGGTTCATGGACGATGCGATGCGGCACGCCGCGCATCGGTATCTTGATGCCGGGCCGCACCTGCGGCCGATTGGGCACTTTGGCCAGCCTTTGCTCCAGCCAGTCCTGATGGCGGTCGAGGAATTTTTCGACCTCGCCGCGGCGCAGCCCCGGCGGCACGGTGATGCGCAGGCCGCGGCCGCCGGAATCGATGCGCAGCGTCAGGCGCCGCGCCCGGTCGTTCTCGACGATCTTGAGCGGCAGAGTGCGGCCGGCAACGCAATGCTCGCGCTCCACGACGGGCGTGGGCTTGGGTTTCGTCGGGGTGCGGAAGAAGCCGAAGGACATTCCGGGACGATACGTGATTCGAGGGAAACGACTAGAACAAAAAAGAAACGGCGCCGCTGACGCGACGCCGTTGGATTATCTATCTGCGCACGGGACCTTACTCGTCGAGCAGGCCTGGCGTGCCGCTGGGTTTGTTGTTCGTCGTCGATCCGGTCGTGGGTGATGTCGACTTGTTGCGGTTGGCCATGAAGCGGTCGAACTCTTCCTGGTCCTTGGCGCGGCGCAATTCGCGGGCATATTCGTCGAACTCGCTCAGCATCTCGTCGAGCTTGCGGCGTTCCTCGGCAAGCCGCTCGAGTTCCTTTTCGCGCCAGTCGTCGAAAGCGACGTTGCCGGTGCGGGCGGAGCCATGACTCCAGCGCGCGGCCTTGTCGGAACCGCGGCGGCAGCCGGCGAAGATGCCGTCGGTGGCGCGGTTGACGTCACGCTTGAAGCCGTCGAGCCTGTCGCCCCAGATGATGTAGGCGAGCATGGCTAAGCCGAGCGGCCAGAACACCATGAACCCGATCACCATCAACGCGATGGTCGCCGGCGTCCAGGCCGGACGGATCAATGCAGATGTGTTCATTTCTCCCAATCCTTCAGTTGGAGACAGCCAAATCCGGCTGCGTGGAATCGAAATGGGATGGAGAAAACGGCGATTCAAGACAGCAACCGCCAAAACCGGACAAGCGGCTGAAATGATTATCGCTTTTTGAGCTTTTCGAGGAAAAGCACGACCAATCCCGCTATCAGCCCCCAGAACGCCGCACCGACGCCGAATAACGTCAGCCCCGACGCGGTGACCGCGAAGGTGACGGTGGCGGCCATCCGCTCGTCCTCGTCTTTCAGGGCGATCGACAGCGCATTGGCGAGCGGTGCCATTAGCGCCAGGCCGGCGACCAGCGCGATCAGGCTCGGCGGCAATACGGCGAAGATCGCCACCAGCGACGCGCCGAACAGGGCAAAGACGAGATAGGCCAGTGCGTAGAACGGCCCGGTCTTCCAGCGCTCGGCTGGATCGGGATGCACGTCGGGTCCGGTGCAGATCGCCGCCGAGATCGCCGCCAGATTGGTGGTCGAGGCACCGAACGGCGCCGTCAGCAGCGAAAACAGGCCGGTGACGCCGATCAGCGGCCCGGGTTCGGGATGATAGCCGGCTGCCCTCAGCACGGCGAGGCCGGACAGGTTCTGCGAGGCCATGGTGACGAGGTAGAGCGGCAAAGCGAGGCCGATGATCGCGGTGGCGGTGAACTGCGGCATCACCAGCGTCAAGCTCGAGAGTTCCGGTGCCGGCAGACCGCCGACTCGGCCGGTGAGGAAGGCGGCGAGACCGCCGCCGATCAGCACCAACAGCACCGACAGCGCCGGGTTGAACAGGCGGATGACGAAGAACGCCGCAACCAGCGGCAGGATCAGCCAAGGGTCGACGGGACGGTCTTCACCGCATTGATGGCGAAGGTGACGACGATGCCGGCCAGCATTCCGGACGCGACCGAAGCCGGTATTCTGGCGATCAGCTTGGTCAACGGCCTGAACAGGCCTGTGGTGATCAGCAGGACCGCGGTGACGATGAAGGCGCCGACCGCCTCGCCCATCGAAAAGCCGGTCGATGCGGCGATCAGCGCCACGCCTGGCGTCGACCATGCGGTGATGACCGGCATTTTTGTGCGCCAGGACAGCCACAGGCTCTCGATCGCCATCGCCAGGCAAAGCGCCGCCACCAGCTTGCGGTCTCAACCTGCGTTGCGCCGACCGCCTTGGCGGCGGCGATGACGATGGCCAGCGTACCGCCGAAGCCGACGATCGCCGCCACAAAGGCAGACATCGGAATGGAAATGCGCATGTCCTTATCCCGCCTGCCGCACCATCGCGCCCACCGCCCGCACCAGCATGTCGAGATCCTGAGGCCGCGACAGGCGGTGGTCGCCGTCGGGGATGAGCGACAGCGTGACGTCGTCGGCAGGCAGCAGGCTGACCAGCTTCAACGCATGGCTCGACGGCACGTCGGGATCGGCCAGCCCTTGCAGGATATGGACCGGGCAGTGCGTGTCGATCGGCCCGGTCATCACCCGGTTGCTGCGGCCGTCCTCGATCAGTGCGCGCGTGTAGATGTACGGTTCGGCGGAATAGTCCGATGGCTCTTCGAAAAAGCCTTTTTTCCTGAGGTCGCGCTTCTGCGCCCCGGTCAGCACCGGCTCCACCAGTTCGAACGTGAAATCGGGCGCCGGGGCCAGCAGCACAAGGCCGGCAACGCTGTTCTCGCCCGCCTTGCGCAATTCCTGCACCATGCGCAGCGCGATCCAGGCGCCCATCGATGAACCGACCAGGATTTGCCTGCCCCGGGTGAAGCGACGGTAAACGGCCAGGCTCTCGTCCAGCCATTTCGAGATGGTGCCGTCGGCAAAGGCGCCACTCGATTCGCCATGGCCGGAATAATCGTGGCGCAGGAAGGCGCGGCCTTCCCCGAGCGCCCATTCCGACAGGGCTTCGGCCTTAGTGCCCAGCATGTCGGATCTGTAGCCGCCAAGCCAGACGATGCCGGGCTCGGCAGCTGCCGCATGCCTGACGGCGATGCTCGTCCCGTCGACGTCCAGAAAGATCGGGGTGGTGGTCATGGTGTATTCCCTCACGCCGGTCTTTTGGCACAGCAAGGCATTCAACGAAAAGTGCTCTGCTACTTTCTTCGCTTGGTGCAGAGGAGCATTCATCGAGCAGGTGATTTCCTGAGAATGCTGTGCTATTGACTCCGACCGCGCGCTCACCACATTGCGCGTTCGCAATTCTGAACTGAAGAACCCCTTAACGAAACGGCTCAAGGAGACCACGACCATTCGCAGACCTTTCAAAGCAGCGGCGCCCACCAAGGAAGGCCCGCGCTCCAACCGTGACATCCGGGTTCCCCGGGTCCAGCTAATCGACGCCGAAGGCCAGAACCGCGGCGATGTCTCCATCAACGACGCATTGCTGCTCGCCGAAGAGGCTGGGCTCGATCTGGTCGAGATATCGCCCAATGCAGTGCCGCCCGTCGTAAAGATCCTCGATCTCGGCAAGCTGAAATACGCCAACCAGAAGAAGGCGGCCGAGGCGCGCAAGAACCAGAAGGTCATCGAGATCAAGGAGATCAAGATGCGCCCGAACATCGACAGCCATGATTATGAGACCAAGATGAAGGCCGTCCGGCGCTTTTTCGAGGAGGGCGACAAGGTCAAGCTGACATTGCGCTTCCGCGGTCGCGAGATGGCGCATATGGAACTCGGCATGCAGCTTCTGAACAAGGTTCGCGAGGAAGTGGCGCCCATCGCCAAGGTCGAAGCCGAACCGAAGCTCGAAGGCCGCCAGATGATGATGGTGCTGGCGCCCCGCTAAAGCGCGTTGCGCTTTAGTTCTGTTTTGTGCATGTCGTTGTCCCAAAACCGCGGCGCACTTTTGGGCGACATGCATTAAATCCGCCTGAATCATGTTGCAAGGCGTCCCGGCGATCGGCGGGGCGCCTGTTTCTTGTCCAGACGCTGCGATCGCCGGCGAGCGCAAAGACGCTCTGGTTCCCTCGACGATCGGATTCCCGACATGGTCAATGACGTCAAGCATTCGGAAGCCAAATATGGGCTGGGCAGCTACCAGCACACGCGCAGGATGGTGCTTGCCGTCGTCGTCGTCGTCCTGTTCGCGATGCTTTTGTTCGGGCAGTCGGTTTTTCCGCCCGATACGCCAGTGCATGAAACGATCGAAATGGTTGGCGTCGTGCTGATCTTTCTCGGCATCGTCGGGCGCTTGTGGTCGACGCTCTATATCGGCGGTCGCAAATCCTCCGAAGTGGTGACCGGCGGACCCTATTCGATCACCCGCAACCCGCTCTATGTCTTCTCTACTTTAGCTGCCGCCGGTGTCGGCGCACAGATCGGCTCCTTCACCGCCACGATCGGCTTTGGAGCGCTCTGCGCGGGTGCCTTTTACATCGTTATCCTGCGCGAGGAGAAATTCCTCAAGGAGGTTCTCGGCGCGCCATACCAGGCCTACCTGGCGAAAGTGCCGCGCTTTTTACCGAAGCTGTCGCTGTATCAGGAAGGCGACACCGGCGGCTTCAAGCCGCGCCTGCTGCGAACCACGCTGCTGGACGGTCTGGTCTTCCTGGTTGCCTTGCCGGCTTTCGAACTGATCGACGGCGCCCAGCAGTCCGGCATATTGCCGGTGCTGTTCCGTTTCCCCTGAGTACAGTGTTGCTGAGTACAGCGTTGCTGAGCACGGGGTGTTGCGCGCGCCCCCGCTTTGACGTATAGGACCGCCGTTCCCAAAAAACCGCCCGGCAGGGCATGCCGTGGCGGTTTCATTTGCTTTTCGGGCTTTGGTCGGCCTGAAGCGAACAAAAAGCGCATTGGTGCGCATATAAACGGAGTAGCAAAATGCCCAAGATGAAGACCAAATCGGCCGCCAAGAAGCGGTTCAAGATCACAGGTACGGGTAAAGTTCTGTCGGCTGCGGCCGGCAAGCGTCACGGCATGATCAAGCGTTCCAACAAGTTCATTCGAAATGCCCGCGGCACGATGGTTCTGGCTGAACCGGATGGCAAGAAGGTCATCAAGAATTTTCTGCCGAACGGCCTCTAGGGCATGATGCCAAAAAGTTGCAGACTTTTTGGAAAACATCATGCACCAAAATAAGGGCATTCGGTCTGGACACGCATTTGTTTTACGCAATTCCGAACGGAAAACCGCTAGGCACTTTTCCTGGAATTGCTTTTAAGGAGATCATGACATGGCACGCGTAAAGAGAGGCGTCACCTCGCACGCCAAGCACAAGAAGGTCCTGAAAGCCGCCAAGGGTTTTTACGGCCGTCGCAAGAACACCATCCGCATCGCCAAGCAGGCGGTGGAAAAGTCGATGCAGTATGCGTATCGCGATCGCAAGAACCGCAAGCGCTCGTTCCGCGCGCTGTGGATCCAGCGCATCAATGCGGCGACGCATGAGCATGGCCTGACCTATGGCCGCTTCATCGACGGTCTCAACAAGGCCGGCATCGAGATCGACCGCAAGATCCTGTCGGATATGGCCATCCACGAGCCGCAGGCCTTCGCCGCACTCGTGGCCAAGGCCAAGGTTGCACTCGAATACCTCAAGAACACCACGCCGAATGCTTTTGAAAGCGCTGTCGCTTAAGACCAGCGCTTCCCAAGCTATTCGACACTTGATTTGGGAAACCCGCGCTGGCAGGGCTGGCGCGGGTTTTTCTTTGCTTCCAATCGGATCTGGAACATGAGTGACATGGAAACTCTCGAAAATTCCCTGATGGCCGAGATTGCCTCGGCTGCCGATGAGCAGGCGATCGAGGCGGTGCGTGTCTCTGCTCTCGGCAAGAAGGGCTCGGTTTCCGAGATACTGAAGACACTCGGCTCGATGAGCGCCGAGGAGCGCCAGGTCAAAGGCCCGGCAATCAACGGCCTCAAGAACCGCGTCACCGAGGCACTTTCTGTTCGCCGCGCCGAGCTGAAGGACGCGGCGATTACGGCCCGTCTCGCCGCCGAGAAGGTCGACGTCACCTTGCCGGTCAGGCAATCGCCGGCCGAGCGCGGCCGCATCCATCCGATCAGCCAGGTTATCGACGAGATCGCGGCGATCTTCGGCGATCTCGGCTTTGCCATCGCCGAAGGTCCGGACATCGAGACCGACTATTACAATTTCACCTCGCTGAACTTCCCGGAAGGCCACCCGGCGCGCGAGATGCACGACACCTTCTTCTTCCAGCCGGACGCGCAGGGCGAGCGCAAGCTTTTGCGCACCCACACCTCGCCGGTACAGATCCGCACCATGGAAATGCAGAAGCCGCCGATCCGCATCGTCATTCCCGGCAAGACCTACCGGCAGGATTCCGATGCCACCCACTCACCGATGTTCCATCAGGTCGAGGGGCTGGTGATCGACAAATCGGCCAATGTCGCCAACATGAAGTGGGTGCTGGAGGAGTTCTGCAAAGCCTTCTTCGAGGTGCCGAGCGTCAAGATGCGCTTCCGGCCGTCCTTCTTCCCGTTCACCGAGCCCAGCCTCGAGGTCGACATCCAGTGCGACCGTTCGCGGCCGGGCGAAGTGCGCTTCGGCGAGGGCTCGGACTGGATGGAGATCCTCGGCTGCGGCATGGTCCACCCCAATGTGCTCCGCTACGGCGGCCTCGATCCCGACGAATACCAGGGCTTTGCCTGGGGCATGGGCATCGACCGTATCGCCATGCTGAAATACGGCATGCCAGATCTGCGCGCCTTCTTCGACGCGGATGTGCGCTGGCTGTCGCATTACGGTTTTAGGCCGCTCGACATGCCGACGCTGTTCGGGGGCTTGAGCGCGTGACAACCGGGCCGCAGCAAATCCGCGGGCAGCTCGCCTTCCTGCACATGTCCGACGCGCGGCCGCATAGCTTCAAGTGCAGCGTGCCTAGACCAGACGGAACACAGTCATGAAACTTACCCTCTCCTGGCTCAAGGATCATCTCGAGACCGACGCCTCGCTGGCGGAAATCGTCGAGCGTCTCACCTCGATCGGCCTCGAGGTCGAGCATGTCGACGACCGGGCGAGCCTGGCCCCCTTCGTCATCGCCAAGGTGGTGACGGCGGTCCAGCATCCCGACGCCGACCGGCTTCGCGTGCTGACCGTCGACACCGGCGACGGCAGGGCGCCAGTGCAGGTTGTGTGTGGAGCGCCGAACGCCCGCGCGGGCCTGATCGGCGCCTTTGCAGCACCGGGCACCTATATTCCCGGCATCGACGTGACGCTGACCGTCGGCAAGATCCGCGGCGTTGAAAGCCACGGCATGATGTGCTCCGAGCGCGAGCTCGAATTGTCAGAAGAGCATGACGGCATCATCGACCTGCCGGCCGATGCGCCGGTCGGCACCAGTTTCGCCGCCTATGCCCATCTCGACGATCCGCTGATCGAGATCAATCTGACGCCGAACCGGCCCGATGCAACCAGCGTCCATGGCATCGCCCGCGATCTGGCTGCGAGCGGGCTCGGCACGCTGAAGAGCGCGCCGATAGAGCCGGTCCCCGGCAAGGGCGAGACGCCGGTCAAGGTGACGATCGAAGCGCCGGAGCTCTGTCCCGGTTTTGCGCTGCGCCTGGTGCGCGGCGTCAAGAACGGTCCGTCGCCGAAATGGCTGCAGCAAAGGCTTCTCGCCATCGGCTTGAGGCCGATCAGCGCGCTCGTCGACATCACCAATTACGTCACCTTCGACCGCGGCCGGCCCCTGCATGTCTTCGACGCTGGGAAGGTCACCGGCAATCTCGCCGTGCGCCGGGCGCGTGACGGCGAAAAGGTGCTGGCGCTCGACGGCCGCGAATACACGCTTACGCCGGAGATGTGCGTGATCGCCGACCAGGACGGCATCGAATCGATCGCCGGCATCATGGGCGGCGAGCATTCCGGCTGCGACGAGAACACCACCGACGTGCTGATCGAGTCGGCGCTTTGGGACCCGATCGCGACCGCCCGCACTGGCCGCACGCTCGGCATCATCACCGATGCACGCTATCGGTTCGAGCGCGGCGTCGACCCGGAGATGATGGTTCCCGGCCTGGAGCTGGCAACGAAGCTGGTGCTCGATTTCTGCGGCGGCACGCCGGCGCAAACCGAAGTCGTCGGCTACGCAGGCCATCGGCCGAAGATCGTCTCGTTTCCGTTGTCGGAAGTGAAGCGGCTGACCGGCATCGAAGTGCCGCGCTCGACGAGCCTCGACATTCTTGCCCGCCTCGGCTTCGAGCCGGAGGGCACGGGCGATGTCGTCAATGTGGCGGTCCCGTCCTGGCGGCCGGATGTCGCCGGCAAGGCCGACCTGGTCGAGGAGGTCATGCGCATCCACGGCGTCGACAACATCGCGCCGCAGCCGCTTGGTTCTCATGATGCGGTCAACGCCAAGATCCTGACTGTGCTGCAGATCCGCACCCGCGCCGCCAAGCGGGCACTCGCCGTGCGCGGCATGATGGAGGCCGTCACCTGGTCGTTTATTCCGGCAAAACACGCCGAATTGTTCGGCGGCGGCCAGCAGGCGCTGAAGCTTGCCAACCCGATCGCCGCCGATATGTCGGACATGCGGCCGTCGCTGCTGCCGGGGCTGATTGCGGCCGCGCAGCGTAATGCCGACAAGGGCATCGGCGATGTCGCGCTGTTCGAAGTGTCGGGCACCTACGAGGGCGATGGCGCCGACCAGCAGCGGCGTGTTGCCGCCGGCGTGCGGCGCGGCACCGCCAAGCTCGAGGGCTCCGGCCGCCATTGGGCCGGCAACGCCGGCGCCGTCGGCGTCTTCGACGCCAAGGCCGATGCGATCGCAGCACTCGAAGCCTGCGGCGCGCCGGTCGAGCGGCTGCAGATCGAGGCCGGCGGCCCGGCCTGGTATCATCCCGGCCGCTCCGGCACGATCAAGCTTGGGCCGAAGGTAATCCTTGGCACGTTTGGCGAGTTCCATCCGAAGACGCTGGAGGGGCTGGACGTCTCCGGCCCGCTTTGCGGCTTCGAAGTGTTCATCGATGCGGTGCCTGAGCCGAAGGCCAAGCCGACGCGGACGAAGCCGAGGCTCGATCTGTCCGCCTTCCAGGCGGTCAAGCGCGATTTCGCCTTCGTCGTCGACAAGGCGGTCGATGCCGGCACACTCGTTCGCGCTGCCCTTGCCGCCGACCGGAAGCTGATTTCCGGTGTCTCGGTGTTCGATGTTTTCGAGGGTGCAGCGCTCGGCGCGGCGAAGAAGTCGATCGCCATCGAAGTGTCGATCCAGCCGGTTGAAAAGACGCTGACCGATGAGGATTTCGAGGCGCTTGCCAAGCGCATCGTCGAGAATGTCGGCAAGCAGACCGGCGGCGTGCTCAGAACCTAGAACGGTTGCGATGATGGTTCACACCAGCAAGCTCTCCATCACCTGGCTGGCAACTCACATCGGGACGATCGACGGCTTCCTGGATGACCAGGAATGCGCCGATCTGATCGCTGACAGTGAACGGCGCGGTTTCGAGGCGGCCAAGGTGAACAGCTCCGGCGGCGCCACCGTCCTGAAGGAGCTTCGCAACAACGACCGGGTTGTCTTCGATGACGAGGACCTTGCGGATTTGCTCTTCGCACGGGCGCGGCCTCTGCTCTATCGTGGTCTCGGCGACTGGCGCTTGACCGGGCTGAATGAGCGTTTCCGTTTCTATCGCTATGGGCCGGGCCAGAAGTTCGATTGGCACCATGACGGCTATTTCGAGCGCCACGCCTTGGAGCGCAGTCAGTTCACGTTCATGATTTATCTATCGGATGGATTTGAAGGGGGAGGAACCTCGTTTCGCGGCGAGATGCCGGGCTATGCCGGTAGCAGTCTTCTGGTGAAGCCGAAGAAAGGAATGGCACTGGCGTTCTACCATCCGATCGAGCATCGCGGCGACGAGGTGCTGTCGGGGCGCAAGTACGTCATCCGAACGGACGTGATGTACAAGCGCCAATGAAAGGCTGTCCGTTGTGCCGCTGAGCTAGATGCACCTGACCCCGCTGGAAGTGTTTTTCGTCCAGGAGTTCTGCCGTTCCGCCGGCATTTCTCCTGACATGATGAGTGCGCTGAAAGTCAAAGAACGCAGCCGCGATCCTGTGGGATTCATGACCAGAGTCACTCCCTCATCGGTTGCTCCGGAATTGCGATGCGAGAGTCGGGTGTTCAGTTCACCCAAGGTAGCGCATGTCGGACCCGACCGGCTTCCTTGCGGCATGGTTTTGTTCTTCGACGAGATTACAGGAAGGCTCGCCGCCATCGAGGGCTTTGTATATGGCGAAGAATGGCCCTCAACCGAAGAACCGGCTTCTGGGCAGAGCCTGACGAATAATGAACTGATGGATTGCGCAGGCATCGCGAATCGCCTTCCAAGAGCCGATGGACCATCTGCGCTATTCCGGGCTCTCCTTCGAAACGCAGCGCACGGCGTTTCTCGACATCGTCTCGAAAGACGCCCTGATCCATGAAGCGCTGGTTCGCGCACGCGGTCTCGACCTCCCCGACTGGCTGGTCGTGTCCGGCGCGCTTTACAACACCGTCTGGAACCATCTGACCGGAAAGCCGTCGGGTTACGGCATCAGGGATGTCGACTTGTTCTATTTTGACGAGAGCGATCTGTCCTATGAAGCCGAGGACAGTGTGATCGCCCGCGCCGCGCCGGTCTTCGCCGATCTGCCCGTGCCGGTCGAGATCCGCAACCAGGCGCGGGTGCATCTGTGGTATCCGATCAAGTTCGGGCAGGAATGCCCGCGTTATATGAGCGCTAGCGAATCGGTCAGCTATTTTGCGTCGAAGACCCATGCGGTTGGCGTCCGCTTCGACGCCGAGGGGCGCCTCGATCTGGTGGCACCGTTCGGACTCGACGACATTTTTTCGTTTCGCATCACGCCAAATAGAGTGCTGGATAATCAGCGGACGCATGAGATAAAGGGCAGGCGGGCACAGGAGTGCTGGCCGGAGATTACTGTCGTGCCTTGGTAGAATGTCGGCGCGAGGCACCCCCCTCTGCCCTGCCGGGCATCTCCCCCTCAAGGGGGGAGATCGGATGTCGCCTCGGCTTTCGCCAATCACCGGCGCCGGAAGGACGGGCAGGGCGCTGGAACTGCCAATCTCCCCCTTGAGGGGGAGATGTCCGGCAGGACAGAGGGGGGTGTCTCGCGCCGGCGTTCCGCAACCTCTTTGCGCCGCGATACGCAAAAAGAGGCGCCTGAGCGCCCCTTTCGTTTCTGAGATCGCCACTCACCCGTTGACCAGGGCCAGCAGCTCCTCGGTATAGCGCTTGCCGACCACCTTCTCCGGCGACAGCGCATCGCCGATGGCCTGCACCTCGGCCGCGCTCAATTCGATATCCGCCGCCGCCGTATTCTGTTCCAGATGGCGGATTTTTCGTGCACCAGGGATCGGTACGATGAAATCGCCCTGATGCAGCACCCAGGCGAGCGCCAGCTGCGCCGGCGTCACGCCCTTCTCGGCGGCCATCTTTTCCAGCACGGCGACGACCGCCGCATTGGCCGCCATGGCGTCGGCCTGGAAGCGCGGCAACCCGCGGCGCCAGTCGTCGGCGCCGAGAACATCGGGCTTGGCGATCGTGCCGGTGAGCAGGCCGCGGCCGAGCGGGCTATAGGGGACAAAGCCGATGCCGAGCTCGCGGCAGACGGCCAAGACCTCTTCCTCCGGATCGCGGGTCCACAGCGAATATTCGCTCTGCACGGCGGCGATCGGATGCACGGCATGCGCCCGGCGGATGGTCGCCGCACTCGCCTCCGACAGGCCGAGCGCCCGCACCTTGCCCTCGCGCACCAGCTCGGCCATGGCGCCGACCGTATCCTCGATCGGCACGTTGGATCGACGCGGTGCTGGTAGTAGAGGTCGATAACCTCCGTATCCAGCCGCTTCAACGACGCTTCGGCAACCGCCTTGACGTGTTCGGGACGGCTGTCGACGCCGGCCATGCGCTCCATGCCGCTGCCTTCTTCGAGGATCTTGAAGCCGAATTTGGTTGCGATCGTCACCTTGTCACGCACCGGCTTCAGCGCCTTGCCGACCAGGACCTCGTTCTCGTAGGGGCCATAGACTTCGGCCGTGTCGAAGAAATTGACGCCGATCTCGACGGCGTGGCGCAGCGTGGCAATCGCCTCCGCCTCCGGCTGGCCGCCATAGGCAAAGCTCATCCCCATGCAGCCGAGGCCGACCGGGTAGACGTCGAGTTCATTGCCAAGCTTGCGGGTTTGCATCACGTGTCTCCTTGTTGTGATGGTTGTGATGCGGCAGAGATAGCGTCTTGCGCTGCGTTCGATAATCGGCTCTCATCTGCACGGGCTGTTCCAAGAAATAGATCAATGAAGCGAACCCATCTTTCACAGCTCGCTGTGCTGGCAACGGTCGCCCAATGCGGCAGTTTTCGCGGTGCCGCCAAGGAGCTGGCAATCGCGCCATCCGCGGTCAGTCATGCGGTTTCCAGCCTCGAAGCGCGCCTCGGCGTCCGCCTTCTGGCGCGCAGTACGCGCAGCGTCGCGCCGACCGAGGCGGGCGCGCAGCTGCTCGAGCGTCTCAGGCCGGCGCTGTCGGAGATCGACCTGGCGCTGGAATCGGCGATCGAGGCACGCGACCGGCCGGCCGGCAATCTCAGGCTGACCGTGCCGCGCACCGCGGCCCACCTGGCGCTGACGCCAAGGCTCGGCGCCTTTGCCGCTGCCTATCCGGACATCGTGCTGGAAATCGTCATCGAGGACCGCTTCACCGACATGGTCGAGGGCGGCTTCGATGCCGGCGTGCGGCTGGGCGAGAGCCTGCAGCGCGACATGATCGCCGTGTGCATCGGGCCGAACCTCCGCGGCGCCGTGGTCGGCGCGCCGTCCTATTTCAAGACCAGGCCCAGGCCGCTGCATCCGCACGATCTTGCCGCTCACCGCTGCATCCGTTTCCGCTTCTCCAGCGGCATTCTCTACCGATGGGAATTCGAGAAAAACGGCGAGGAGATCGAGATAGCGGTACAGGGGCCGCTGATCCTCGACGAGGACCATCTGATTGCCAACGCCGCGGTAGATGGCGCCGGGCTTGCCTTCGTGTTCGAGGACTATGTCCGCGATGCGCTCACCACCGCCAAGCTCATTCGCGTGCTGGAGGACTGGTGCCCGCCTTTCGACGGCTTCTTCGTCTATTATCCCAGCAGCCGCCAGATGCGGCCGGCGCTCAGGGCCTTTGTCGATTTCTTCAAGGTCGGCGAGTAAGCCAACCCTCCCCACAAGGGAGAGGTGGAAGAAAGCCGACCTGGCATTCGTTCACCGACCATGTCAGCACTGCCCAAAAACCAGGCCACCGGCTACGGCTGGACGGCGATCATCCTTCACTGGCTGATCGCGGCGCTCTTTATCGGCCAGTTCGTGCTCGGCTTCGTCATGGTGAGACTGTCCAGCCAGCGCACCGCCTTCGAACTGATCCAGCTGCATAAATCCTTCGGCTTCCTGCTGCTTGGGCTGGTCATCCTGCGCATCGCCTGGCGCCTAGGCAGACCGACCCCGCCGCTGCCGCGCTCGGTCGGCCCGTTCGAGCGCCGGATGGCGCCGCTGGTCCATCTCGCGCTTTATGCGTTTCAGCTCGCTCTGCCGTTGTCCGGCTGGGCGCTGGTCTCGGTCTCGGTGCTGGAGATCCCGAGCGTGCCGTTCAATCTGTTCGTCATGCCCAATCTGCCGCTTGGCGAATCGGACAAGGCAGAAAGCTTCTGGGCAGCGACGCACTGGTATCTCGCCTATGCCGGCATCGGACTTGTCGCTTTGCATCTCGCCGCGGCGCTGCGCCATCATTTCTGGCTGAGGGATACGGTGCTGACGCGCATGATCACGGCTTCGTCACATCGCGACACGGAATAGAGCGGGCGGCTCATTCGTTGATGGGGCGAGGACGCAAGAAAGCGTTGCCTGCCAAGAGGACCATTTCCATGTACGCGCGCATCTTCGGATTTGCGGCAACCGCCGCTTGTTTTGCCATGCCTGTTTTCGCCGCCGTTGCCCTTGGCGACGCGGCCGGCAGCTACACCATCAGTCCGGGGAGTTCCAGCATCCACTTCTCCATCGCCAAGCTCGGCGGCGGCGGGCTCGACGGTGCTTTCTCCCGCTTCAAGGGCAGTATCCTCATCGACAACAGCGATGTCGGCCGGTCCCAGGTCAATTTCACCATCTTCCCCGAAAGCGTCGGTACCGGCCAAGGCCGCATCGATGCCTTTCTCCGCTCGGACGCAGTCTTCGACGCGGCCAACAATCCGGAGATCCAGTTCCGTTCGACCAGCGTCAAACGGACCGGCGACACGTCAGCCCTTGTCACCGGCCGGCTGACGGCGCGCGGCAAGACCTTTCAGGAAAAATTCACGGCCGAGCTTGGCGGCCTCAAGGCGGGCACGATAAAATTCCACGTCACCGGCAAGGTGTTGCGGTCGCGCTATGGCATGGATGTCGGCACGCCGATTTATTCCAACGTCGTCGACTTCGACATGACGCTGACGGGTAGAAGGGGATAGTCTTTGCGGAACCTGGTTCCTCGCCCTCGCAAAGCGGGGGAGAGGTGGCCCGGCGAAGCCGGGACGGAGAGGGGGACGACGGCCGCCAAGCCAGAATCCTGCAGGGGCAGGGCGCGGACTGATTATGATGCGAAGCCCATAACGGGCGCGTGAACAGCCAATTCGGCCGCCGCGAAGGCCCCTCTCCGTCTCGGGCTTCGCCCGAGCCACCTCTCCCCACTTCGTGGGGCGAGGAACCAGTGTCCCGCATTGGCTTTTCTCTTGAATTAGGGCAAACCTCCAGGCCTGCAATCGAGAGGAGAAACCTGATGTTCCGATGGGGTGTTTTGTCGACGGCCAAGATCGGCCGCGAGCAGCTTTTGCCGGCAATCGTCGAGGCGGAGAATGGCGTGCTGTCGGCGATCGCCAGCCGCGACCTGTCGAAAGCCCGGGCACTCGGTGAACGCTTCGGCGCGCGCCACGCTTTCGGCTCCTATGAGGAGCTGCTCGCCTCCAGCGACATCGACGGCGTCTACATTCCGCTGCCGACCTCGCAGCATGTCGAATGGACGGCCAAGGCGATCGAGGCCGGCAAGCATGTTCTGGTCGAAAAGCCGCTGGCGCTCGATGCCAAGGACATTCCGCCGCTGATCAAGCTGCGCGATGCCAGGAAGGTTCTGGTCTGCGAAGCCTTCATGGTCGTCTACCATCCGCAATGGATCAAGGTGCGCGAGCTGATCGCCAACGGCGCCATCGGCCGGCTGCGCCATGTCCAGGGCGCGTTCTCCTATTACAATGTCGACCCCAACAACATGCGCAACAAGCTCGATCTTGGTGGCGGCGCGCTGCCCGACATCGGCGTCTATCCGACGGTGTCGACACGCTTTTCGACGGGCAAGGAGCCGCTGCGCGTCCAGGCGACGATCGAGCGCGACAAGACATTCGGCACCGACATCTATTCCTCGATCCGTGCCGATTTCGGCGACTTCGAGCTGTCCTTCTACCTGTCGACGCAGATGGCGGCACGCCAGGTGATGGTCTTCCACGGCGAGAAGGGCTTCATCGAGGTGTTCTCACCGTTCAACGCCGGGCTCTACGACCATCACCGCGTCGAGCTGCACAACCAGAACCACAGCGAGGCGCAGGTGTTCCGCTTTCCTGGCACGCAACAGTACCGGCTGGAAGTCGAGGCCTTCGCGCGGGCGGCACAGGGCGGCAAGGACCGCGTCTTCACCCTGGAAGAATCCGTGCTCAACCAGAAGGTCATCGATGCCATCTTTCGCGCCGGCGAGAAGGAAGGCTGGGAGGCAGTCTAGGCCGGCCATGATCCCAAAAAGTGGGGGACCGGTTTTTGGACGAGATCATGGTCAAATAGATGCCCGACGACGCGGATGTGATCATTGTCGGCGCCGGCCTTGCCGGCCTTGTCGCGGCGGCCGAACTGACTGCGGCCGGCAAGAAGACCATCATCGTCGAGCAGGAGCCGGAACAGTCGCTTGGCGGTCAGGCATTCTGGTCGCTCGGCGGCATCTTCCTCGTCGATTCGCCCGAACAACGGCGCATGCGCATCCGCGATTCGTATGAGCTGGCGCTCGAGGACTGGCTGGGCACCGCAGCCTTCGACCGTGCGGAAGATCTCTGGCCGCGCCGCTGGGCCGAGGCCTATCTCGGCTTCGCCGCCGGCGAGAAGCGGTCCTGGCTCATGCAGCGCGGCCTGAAATTCTTTCCGGTGGTCGGCTGGGCCGAACGCGGCGGCGGCAATGCCGTCGGCCACGGCAATTCGGTGCCGCGCTTCCACATCACCTGGGGCACCGGCCCTGGCGTGCTCGAACCGTTCGTCCAGCGCGTGCGCGAGGCCGAGAAGCGCGGATTGATCCGCTTCAGGTTCCGTCACCGGGTCAACGAATTGACCCGGACGGGCGGCGTCGTCAACGGCGTGCGTGGCGACCTATTGGCGGCGAGCGATGCCGAGCGCGGCCGCAAGAGCTCGCGCGAGATCGCCGGCGATTTCGAGCTGAAGGCGCAGGCCGTCATCGTCGCCTCCGGCGGCATCGGCGCCAATCACCAGCTGGTTCGGGAGAATTGGCCGCAGCGGCTGGGTGCGCCGCCGAAACGCATGATCACCGGCGTTCCCGATCATGTCGATGGCCGCATGCTGGCGATCGCCGAGGCTGCCGGCGGCAGGCTCATCAACCGCGACCGCATGTGGCACTATGTCGAGGGCGTCAGGAACTGGGCACCACTCTGGACCGATCATGCGATCCGCATCCTGCCCGGCCCGTCATCGCTGTGGCTCGACGCGCGCGGCAAGCGCCTGCCGGTGCCGCTTTATCCCGGTTTCGACACGCTGGCCACGCTCAGCCACATCATGAGCACCGGATACGACTATTCCTGGTTCATCCTGACCAAAAAGATCATCCAGAAGGAGTTCGCGCTGTCGGGCTCCGAGCAGAACCCCGATCTGACCGGGAAAAGCTGGCGCCAGGTGCTTGGCCGCGCCACCAGCGGCGTGCCCGCGCCGGTCAAGGCGTTCATGGAGAAGGGCGAGGATTTCATCGTCGAGCCTGATTTGCCGGCGCTGGTCGCCCGCATGAACGCAGTGGCCGGCGGCGAGCCGCTGCTCGAACTGGCTCAGGTCGAGCGCGAAATCCGCGCCCGCGACCGGCAGCTCGACAATCCGTTCTCCAAGGACATGCAGATTACTGCGCTGCGCGGCGCGCGAGCCTATCTCGGCGACCGGCTGATCCGCACCGCAAGGCCGCACAAGCTGCTCGATCCCGCCAATGGCCCGCTGATTGCCGTCAGGCTCAGCATCCTGACCCGCAAGACGCTCGGCGGGCTTGAGACGGACCTCGACAGCCGCGTGCTGGGCGCCGGCGGCCAACCGGTCGAGGGGCTGTACGCGGTGGGCGAGGCCGCCGGTTTCGGCGGCGGCGGCATGCACGGCTATGCAGCGCTCGAAGGCACGTTTCTCGGCGGCTGCATCTTTTCCGGCCGCAGCGCTGGACGGGCGGCGGCACGCGCGGTGGGGTGAAACAAGGCCCGCCGGCGGCCGTTGCGCCAAGGTGGCGGTCGCACCGAATGGCCAACTTCCCTTAGGCGAAGGGCTGCAAATTGACGTCCTGAAGTTTGGAACCGGCAAGCAAAGCCTCGAGCACCTGCTTCTTGAGATACAGGCACTGCGAACGGGCAAGTTTGACGATGCCGGAAACGTCGCCTGCCTCGCAGGCAAGAACCAGTTCCTTTTGCTGGGCGATGATCAACTGGGTGAAGTCGCGCGACTTGAACCCGAGGTGGAGAACCCGCGCCGACTGGTCGAGTATCTGGTCCAGCAGATGCGCCAGCCGCAGATTTCCCGAGAGCTCCGCAAGGGCCAGACGAAAGGCGCGATCGGCCGCAAGGAAGGCGACGTGGCTGCGTAGCGTCTCCGGCTTCAGCACTTTTTGCGCTGCCAGCCTGACATCCTCGAGCCCGCGCTCGGTCATGTTCGATGCCGCCACCCTGAACACTTCCGGTTCGATCAAGCTGCGGACATCGAAGATCTCGTTGACGTCGCGCAGGCTGAGCGTAGCAACGACGTAGCCGCGGCGCGGCTCGCTCCTGACCAGTCCTTCCTGCATCAGGCGGGCCAGCGCGGCGCGGATGGTCGCCTTCTTGATCAGGTATCGATCGCCGATCTGTTTCTCGGTCAGCGCTTCACCGGGGCGCAGCACGCAGGCAATGATGTCGTTCCTCAGCTGCTCATATGCCTGTTCCCTGCGAAGGACATCGGCGGCTGACAGTGCTGTCGCCTCGCCCGTGGCCGGCCTTGCCGGTTCGGCCGTCAACTTCGTCGTTTTCATATTTTGTCCGTCTGGCTGTCCGGTTGACGCTGGCATCAGCCTTCGCTAGCGTGAGCATCTCAGATTGGAAATCTGAGCATCTCAGGGAGGATAACTGATATGCCTTTACCCGCCAAGTCGCCTCTCTACGCCGTTGCCGATGATATCGTCAATGCCGCGAAGGGGCCAGATCCCCTCGAAGCGGTAAGGACGGTCCTGGGCGACTACACCAACCGTTTTCACGCATCGGCAACACTCGCTCACGAAGAAGACGACGACGAGGTTCTTTTGCATGCGAGCCCGAACCTGACGATCTATCACATCACGCTGTCGCCCGGCCTGCAGTACCCGCCCCACAACCACCGGATGGATGCCTTGATCGGCATATACGAGGGCAGCGAGACGAACTTCATCTATCCCGTTGCTGGCAGCGAACTCGATGTTCCCGAAAGGCAGGACATCGCAGCGCCTGCCGTGGTGCATCTGGCGTCAAATACCGTGCATTCGGTTGCGAATACAGGCAGCGCGCGATCGGGTGCGCTGCATGTCTACCTCGGCGATCTCACACGAACCCACCGCCAGCTGTGGAGCCCGGACAGCAACCAGGCCGAGCCGTTTGACAATGACCGCTACCTCGCCGGCGCTCGGCCCATTCAGCAGTCCGGGCACGAATGAGCGCGGGGGCGCCACGGGTGGCAAAGTCGGCAGTGATCAGCGAACCCGTCGGAATCGCGTCACACTTGTCACTCTCGCCAATCTGCTATCGCCCCTATCCTATCTCACGACCCAACCCGTCGCGCCTGCGGCGACAAACCAGCAAGGGAGATGCACAATGACGGCACATCAGAATGGCACAGGCGAGCAGACGACGCGGCTCGCGATGAAGACACCACCGGTCGTTTCGCCTGACGCGTGGGAAGCCGCGCGCCAGCAACTGCTCGTGAAGGAGAAGACGGTGACCCGGGCTCGCGACGCACTGGCCGCCGAGCGCCGGCGGATGCCGTGGATGGCGGTGGAGAAGACCTATACGTTCGAAGGGCCCGACGGAAAGGTCAGCCTGCTCGACCTGTTCGAGGGCCGCCGTCAGCTGATCGTCTACCGCGCCTTCTTCGAGCCCGGCGTATTCGGCTGGCCCGACCACGCTTGCCGCGGCTGCTCGCTGGGGGCCGATCAGGTCGGCAACCTCGCCCATCTGAACGCCCGCGACACCACGCTTGCCTACGCCTCGCGCGCACCGCAGGCCGACATTGCGCGGCTGAAGGCGCGGATGGACTGGAAGATGCCCTGGTACACCATCACCGACAGCTTCGATGCCGACTTCGGCGTTGACGAGTGGCACGGTCATAACGTGTTCATCCGCGACGGCGATCGCGTGTTTCGCACCTACTTCATCAACAACCGCGGCGACGAGGCGATGGGGACGGTATGGAGCTATCTCGACCTGTCGCCGCTCGGCCGCCAGGAGGTTTGGGAAGATTCGCCCGAGGGCTATCCGCAGACGCCGACGTACAAGTGGTGGAACTGGCACGACAATTACGGCGCCGAAGCCGTTCCCGACAAAAAGTGGGTCGAGGTGTCGGACGCCGGAGAGGCCGCGTTCCGGAACCGCACTGAATAGAACGTCTTTGGCGTCGCGGAAATGCGGCTAGGACAATTGGAGGAGCGGGATGCACGGTTCAATTCGACTGCATCCCGCTCACTACCAGGGACAACGGACATGAGCGAGATTCATGCAGGCGGATCCGCCGGCGATGCGAGCCCGGCCGGCCATAGTGCAGCCGATTGGCTGTCCTTTGCGGCCGCGCCGACCTTCGCAACCATGGCGCTGCTGACGCTTCTCGGCGGAGCGCCGGATATGATGTGCTCGACCGGCCAAGAGGCGTCACCGCTGGGCGGCATGGTCCCGATGTACCTGCTGATGAGCGCCTTTCATTTGGGACCTTGGCTGAAGCGGGTTTCCGGCCGGCGACGCCGCCGCAAATAGAGCTGTACCGGCCGACAAAGGCCCGTTCTGGTCGGGAAGACATCCCTCACCAGATCCACTCGCCCCTTCCCAAAACCGCTACCGCATCGACAATCCGGGTAAAGCTCGAGCGGGCGCGGCCGGCCGTGTGCCTGGCGCGCAAATAGCCGTGCACCAGTCCCGGCTCCTCGAACCACCAGGCGCGCCCGCCTGCAGCAACGATGCGATCGCGATAGGCTTCGCCGTCCGACGACAGCGGGTCGCATTCGGCGGTGATCACGATGGTGGGCGGCAGATTGGCAAAGTCGGCGTCGGCGAGCGGCGACAAGGTGAGATCGCCGGTGCGGTCCTCGCCACCGGTCCTGATGTCCTTGTAGAAAACGAGGTCGCGCACGTTAAGCATCGGCGCTTCCGCGTGGGTGACATAGGAACCGGCGGAGCTGTCGCCGCCAAGGCCGGGATAGACTAGGATCTGGCCGATCGGCTTGCGCGCATGGCCGCGCGTCGCGTGGCTGACGGACGCGGCGAGATTACCGCCGGCACTGTCGCCGCACAGCAGGATAGGCCGTTCGTAAGTGGTCGACGCCCATTCGAAGGCGCTGATGGCATCGTCGAAGGCGGCCGGATGAAGGTGTTCCGGCGCCAGCCGGTAGTCGACCGAAACCACTTCGTAGCCGGTGCGGCTGCAAAGCTCGGCGCAGAGGTCGTCATGGCTGTCGAGCCCGCCGAGCATAAAACCGCCGCCATGGAAATAAAGCACCATCGCCGCCGTTTCCGGCGCCGGAGCGCGGTAGATGCGGATTGGAACCGGATGCCATGGCGTGGCAATGGCGGTGGTTTCCGCCGTGACGCCTTGGGGATAGCCGGCAAAGAACTCGCGGCACATCCGGTTATAGATCTCGCGCTGCTCGGCGATAGTGTAGTCGATCGTATCGGGCGGATAATAGGAATTGGTCCGCTCGATGAAGGACCAGGTCTCGGCGTCGATGAGCTTTTTGTAGTCGGTCATGGGCGCTGAATGGATCGCAAAGAATCCGCCTGAACACCCCCCTCTGTCCTGCCGGACATCTCCCCCGCAAGGGGGGAGATCGGCAGCTTTGGCCTTACAACCCGTCTGTCAACGGTGGAGATTGGCGAAAGTCGAGATGACATCCAATCTCCCCCCTTGCGGGGGAGATGCCCGGCAGGGCAGAGGGGGGTGTGAAGGATCGCCATCATCTCCTCAGCGTCATTTCCCCTTCCACACCGGATCGCGTTTTTCGGCAAAGGCGCGAAAGCCCTCGAGATTGTCCTCCGAGCCGTAGAGCGCGTCAACCGTCGGCAGTTGCCGGCGCGTCACCCGGTTCATGGCGTCCTGGAAGGTCAGCGATTCTGCGACCCGGGCCGTTTCCTTGATCGCAGCGAAGACCAGCGGCGGGCCGCTGGCAAGCAGCCGGGCGATCTCCCAGACGCGGTCCTCCAGCGTGTCCTTGGGCAGCACTTCGTTGACCAGGCCCCAGCGATGCGCCTCCGCGACATCCATCCAGCGGCCGGTGAGCAAAAGGTCCATGGCGACGTGATAAGGGATGCGCTTCGGCAATTTGATCGTCGCCGCATCGGCCAGCGTGCCGGCGCGGATTTCGGGCAGGGCGAAGGAGGAATGATCCGACGCATAGATGAGGTCGCAGGACAGCGCCAGTTCGAAGCCGCCGCCGACCGCCATGCCATTGACGCAGGCAATCACCGGCTTGTTGAGATCGCGCAGTTCCTGCAACCCGCCGAAGCCGCCGACGCCATAATCGCCGTCGACCGCGTCGCCGCCGGCCGCGGCTTTCAGATCCCATCCGGCGCAGAAGAACTTGTCGCCGGCGGTCTTGACGATGGCGACGCGCAGGTCGGGATCGTCGCGAAACGCCTTGAACGTCTCGCCCATCAGCCGCGAGGTCTTCAAGTCGATGGCATTGGCCTTCGGCCGGTCGAGCGTCACTTCGAGGATCGTGCCCTCGCGGCGGGTGGTGATGATTTCAGCCATTCTTCTTGTCTCCCAGCACCAGCAGCGCATCGGCGATCCAGGCGCCCTTGCCCTCGGTGCAGACGATCAGCGGATTGATGTCGAGCTCCTCGATTTCGCCGGCATTTTGCTGCACGAAGCCGGCAATGCCTGATATCGCATCGATTGCCGCCGCGACGTCGGCCTTCGGCCGACCGCGATAACCGTCGAGCAGCGGGAACAATTTCAGCCCGCGCAAAGCGGCCTCGATATCGTCGGGGGTCGCCGGCAGCATCAGCGTGACGCTGTCGCGCAACAGCTCGACCAGCACGCCGCCGGTGCCGAGCGTCATCACCGCGCCGAACATCGGGTCGCGGGTGAAGCCGACCAGCAGCTCGGCGACGCCATCGCGCACCATGCGCTCGACATAAAGCCCAGTGCCGAGCGGGCCGAGGTCATGCGCCGCGGTGCTAACGGATTCGGCATCCCTGAGGTTGAGCCGGACCGCATCGAGCTCGGATTTGTGGATGACGCCAAGGGCCTTCAGCGCCACCGGGAAGCCGAGCGCCATCGAGGAGATCACAGCCTCGACCGCATTGCCGGCGCGCTCGCCCTTCGGCACGGGGAGCCGGGCCTCGATGAGCCGCGCCTTCGCCTCGGCCTCGTCCGGCGTGACATGGTCGCCGGCCGGCGCGCCGGACGCCGAGGTGTCGATCGGCTGCGCCCGCGGCTCGCGCCAGGCCCAGCCGATGAAGGCCGCCGCCTGGGCGGCGTCCATGGCCTCGGAAATGCCGAACAGCGGCACCATGCCCCGCGCCATCAGGCCGGCAGTGTATTCCTCGGGCAAGTTCTCCGGCAGCGAGGAGACGATCGCGCCTTGCGCGCTGTTGGTCTTCAGCGCCGCTTCGAAGGCGCGCAGCGTCGCCCACCAGTCCGTGTCCGAACAGCGGTCGGGGCGGGGGAAATCGAGCACCAGCATGTTGAGGTCGAAGCCGCCAGACACCATGGCGGTGAAGGTGGCGGTCATCGCCGGCTCGTTGTTCCAGATGAAGGTGTGATAGTCGAGCGGGTTGGCCACCGCGACCAACGGCCCGAGCGTCGATTTGACATGCGCGCGGTGCTCGGGGGTGAGTGGCGGAAACGTCACCCAGCGGCCTTCGGCGCTGTCTGCCATCACCGATGCCTCGCCGCCCGAACAGCTCATCGACGACAGCCGGTAACCGGGCAGGGGGCCGGTGACGTGCAGCAGCTTCAGCGCCTCGATGAAGGCCGGGATCGAATCGATGCGGGCGATGCCGAGCCGCTTCAGGAAGGCACCGGACGCTGCGTCCGAGCCGGCCAGCGACGCGGTATGCGAGACGGTCGCCTGCCGCGCCTGCTCGGAGCGGCCGACCTTCATGGCGATAACAGGCTTCTTCAGCTCGCGTGCCCGTGCCGCCAGCCTTTCGAAGCCGGCTACCGAATCGAAAGCCTCGATATGCAAGCCGAGCGCGGTGACACGGTCGTCCTCGATCAGGCCGAGCGCCATTTCGGAAAGCCCGGTCTGCGCCTGGTTGCCGGCGGTCATCAGAAAGGCGATCGGCAGGCCGCGCTTCTGCATCGTCATATTGATGGCGATGTTCGACGACTGGGTGATGATGGCAACGCCGCGACCGCCTTCTGGTAGCCTGATGCCGCCATGCTGGTCGGGCCACAAAAGCGCGCCGTCGGTGTAATTGATCAGCCCATAGCAGTTCGGCCCGATGATTGGCATCCGGCCCGCCGCCGCGACCAGCTCGGCCTGCAGCCGCTCGCCGTCCTCGTCATAGGCCTCGGTTTCGAGGAAGCCGGCGGCGAAGCAGACCGCACCGCCGGCGCCGCGCTCGGCCAGCGCCTTGACCACTTCGATGGTCAAGTGCCGGTTGACGCCGATGAAGGCGGCATCCGGCGCACCGGGCAACTCGGCCACCGAGCGATAGGCCTTGCGGCCGGCGACTTCGTCCTTGCTCGGATGCACCGGCCAGATCTCGCCGGCAAAGCCCATCTTGATCGATTGTGCGACGACGGCAGCCGCCTGCGCACCGCCGAACACTGCAATGGAGCGTGGACGCAGGAGACGTTCAAGTCTGTGCATCGATCAGCCCCCGAACGGGCGCAGCAGCGCCCGCGAAATAATGTGGCGCTGGATTTCCGACGTGCCTTCCCAGATGCGCTCGACACGGGCGTCGCGCCAAATGCGTTCCAGCGGCAGGTCGTCCATCAGCCCCATGCCACCATGGATCTGGATCGCCTCGTCAGCGACGAAGGCAAGCATTTCGGTGGCCTTCAGCTTGGCCATGGCCATGTCCTGATCGGTGACGGTGCCCTGATCGTACTTCCAGCCGGCTTCGAACACCATCAGGTCGGCGGCTTTCAACTCGGTCGCCATGTCGGCGAGTTTGAACGACACGCCCTGGAACTTGCCGATCTGCTGGCCGAACTGCTGGCGCTGCGCGGCATATTCGATGGCGTGGCCGAGCGCCCGCTCGGCACGGCCAAGGCAGGTGGCGCCGACTTGAAGGCGGGTCGCGCCGAGCCATGAATTGGCAACATCGAAACCCTTGTGGACCTCGCCGAGGACCTGGCTTGCGGGCAGCCGGCAATCGTCGAATTCGAGTATGGCGTTGGTGTAGCCGCGATGCGAGACGTTACGGTAGCCGTCGCGCACGGTGAAGCCCTTGGTGCCCTTGTCGACGAAGAAGGCGGTGATCTTCTTGCGTTTTCCACGCGAAGACTCTTCCTCCCCCGAGGCCATGAAGACGATGGCGAAATCGGCGAGGTCGGCGTGGCTTATGAAATGCTTGGTGCCGTTCAGCACCCAGTCGTCGCCGTCTTGCACGGCGGTTGCCTTCATGCCGCGCAAATCGGAGCCGGCGCCCGGCTCGGTCATTGCCAGGCAATCCCATTTTTCGCCGCGAATGCACGGGAACAGATACTTCTCGCGCTGCTCCGGCGTGCCGGCAAGGAGGATGTTGGAAGGCCGCGCCACGCAGGTCCAGTGCAGCGCGTAATTTGCGCGGCCGAGTTCTTTTTCATAGAGCAGCCAGGTCACCGTATCGAGCCCGGCGCCGCCGACATCGGCCGGCATGTTGGCGGCATAGAGGCCGGCTTCGATCGCCTTGGCCTTGATCTCCTCGATCAGCTCGCGGCGCAGCACGCCGGTACGCTCCACTTCGCGCTCATGCGGGTAAAGCTCGTTCTCGACGAACGCCCGCGTCGTCTCGACGATGAGCTTCTGCTCCTCCGAAAGACCAAAATCCATGGTCAGCCTTTCTTCTTTTTCTTCGCCTTTTCAGCCTTGGCCTTTTCGGCCGCCTTGGAGGCAACGGGCTTCTTCGCCGCAAGCTTGGCCAGCTGCCTGGTGTAGTCCTTATGCAAGGCGCCGGCACCCCAGCCTTTGCCTTTGTTCTGCTTCGACAGTGCCTCCATGATGGCGACCAGATTGTCGTCGCGGATCTTTTCGAGCTCGCGGATCGACAGGCCGTGCGCCTGGTCGTCCGACTGGGTGGCGATCAGCTCGACCAGCTCGTCGTTGAACTCCGGCACGTCCATCAGCTTGGTCCATGGCCATTTCAGGCACGGGCCGAACTGCGCCATGAAGTGGCGCATGCCGGCCTCGCCGCCGGCGACGCGATAGACCTGGAACATGCCCATCTGCGCCCAGCGCAGGCCGAAGCCGTAGCGCATGATGTCGTCAAGCTCCTCGACCGTGCAGATTCCGTCCTTGATCAGCCACAGCGCCTCGCGCCAGGCCGCTTCGAGCAGGCGATCGCCGACGAAGGCCTCGATCTCCTTGCGGATCACCACCGGCTTCATGCCGATCGAGGCATACATCTCCTTGGCGACTTCGATCGCCTCGGGAAAGGTCTGTTCGCCGCCGACGATTTCGACCAGCGGCAGGAGATAGACGGGGTTGAACGGATGGCCGACGACCAGCCGCTCCGGATGCTTCTTCATCGCCACCTGCATGTCGGTCGGCTTGATGCCGGAGGTGGAGGAGCCGACAATGGCGTTGGCCGGCGCATAAAGGTCGATCTCGGCCAGCACGCGGTGCTTCAGGTCGAGCCGCTCAGGCACGCTTTCCTGGATGAAGTCGGCATCTGCCACCGCCTCGGCGATCGTCTTGGCGAAGGTGAGCTTGCCCTCCTTCGGCAGGCCGCCGGGCAGCATCTGCTTGTAGGCGCGTCGCGCTCCCTTCATCACCTCGCCGACCTTGCGTGACGCCTCGGGATCTGGATCGAAGATCGACACGTCGATGCCATTGAGCAGCAGCCGCGCCACCCAGCCGGCGCCGATGACGCCGCCGCCGATGGCGGCCGCCTTGTTGATGATGCTCATGCGGAGGCTCCGGTTCTTGTCCTGGCTGTTGCGGGGTCGGTGAGGGCGACACGCTCGCCGGCACGGATCACGGACGCGTCATAGGCCTTGCGCGCGAACACTTCGAGCACGAAGGGCCGGAAGAAATCGATCGGCAATGTCTCAAAATCCGGGTCGAAGCTCGACTGGTCCCAGCGCTCGCAAAACTCATCGCAATCGTCGAAATACATGTGCCCGGCGAAACGGTCGCGGGCGTGCGGATTGCCGCGGAGGTGATGGGCGTAATAGAGACGCTGGAAGTCGCCGTGCTTCTCCACCACCCAGGTGCATTGCTCGCGCACAAAAGGCTTCAGGATCGACGCCGCATACTCGTCGTGATTATAGGGTGCATAGATGTCGCCGATATCGTGCAGCAGCGCGCAGGCGATCCAGTCGGTGTCGGCGCCGTCGCGCCAGGCCCGTGTTGCCGCTTGCAGCGAATGGCCGAGCCGGGTGATCTTGTAGCCCGACAGGCCCTCGTCGAGTTGGACCAGCGCATTGAGCAGCCGTTCGCCGGTCTTTGCCGCGTAGTCGATCTCGTGCTCGGTGAGGAAGGCGTAATCCTCGCGGTCGCCGTCCTTCATGGCGGTGAACTTCACGGTCTTCATCGGCGGCTCCTCCCAACCGGGTTCTTCCCGCCCTTGCTCAAAGCGGTGCGCGCTTCGTCAGGTTCAGCTTCTTGCGGACTTCGTCCGGGCCGATGACCCTGGCGCCCATATTCGACACGATGCTGACCGCCCGCTCGACCAGTTGCGCATTGGTCGCCAGCACGCCTTTGTCGAGCCAGAGATTGTCCTCCAGCCCGACGCGGACATTGCCGCCGGCGAGCACCGCGGCCGCGACATAGGCCATCTGGTTGCGGCCGATGGCAAAGGCCGACCAGTTCCAGGTTGGCGGCACATTGTTGACCATCGCCATGAAGGTGTTGAGGTCGTCCGGCGCGCCCCACGGCACGCCCATGCACAATTGCACCAGCGCGTCCGGCTTCAGCACTTCTTCCTCGACCAATTGCTTGGCGAACCACAGATGCCCTGTGTCGAAGGCCTCGATCTCCGGCTTGACGCCGAGCGCCGTCATCATGCCGCCCATGGCGCGCAGCATGCCGGGCGTGTTGGTCATGACATAATCGGCCTCGGCGAAATTCATCGTGCCGCAGTCGAGCGTGCAGATTTCCGGCAGGCACTGGCGCACATGCTCCATGCGGTTGCTGGCACCGCCCATGTCGGTGGCTTTTTCGTTCAGCGGCAGCGGCTTCTCCGGCGGGCCGAACACCATGTCACCGCCCATGCCGGCAGTCAGGTTCAAAACCACGTCGACGTCTGCCGCGCGGATGCGCTCGGTTACCTCGCGATAGAGATGCACGTCGCGCCTAGGCTTGCCGGTCTCGGGATCGCGCACATGGCAGTGCACGATCGCAGCCCCTGCCTTTGCCGCCTCGATGGCCGAATCGGCGATCTGCTTGGGCGAGCGCGGCACATGCGGGCTGCGGTCCTGCGAACCGCCGGACCCGGTCACGGCACAGGTAATGAAGACCTCACGGTTCATCGCAAGCGGCATCGGACTCTCTCCCAATAGAACGTAGGGCAAGAATGCCTGACTTGCCGGAAACTGTTTTGCGTTTTACGAAGATCGTGTGACGAAAAACGAAAAACCGACGATCTTTCGCGCCGAGCGTTTGCCGCTCAAGGTGACGCTGCTGGTGTTCTCCGGCTCGTCGATCATGTGCGTCGCCTCGGCCGTCGATCCGTTGCGCGCCGCCAACCGCATCGCCGGCGAGACGCTGTTCGATTTCAGGCTGGTCTCGGTCACAGGCGAGGCGCCGGTCACCACATGCGGCCTGCCGGTGGCGGTCAGCGGCCGCTTCGATGCGGCTGACACAACCGACATGCTGGTCGTCGTCGCCGGCTTCGGCACGCAGAACTACGCCACATCGGCCCTGCTGTCCGGACTGCGCCGGGCGGCGCGCGCGGCGCGCGCCTGCGGCGGCGTCGAGGCCGGCACCTGGCTGGTGGCGCGCGCGGGCTTGCTGGAGGGGCGCAGCGCCACCACCCACTGGGAGGATATGGAGGATTTTTCATCGGCCTTTCCCGGCGTCGACGTGCGCCCCGACCGCTACGTCATAGATGGCCCGGTGTTCACCACAGGCGGCGCCTCGCCGACCTTCGACCTGATGCTGCATCTGATCCGCACGCGGCTCGGCATGGCCGTGGCGCTCGATGTCGCGAGCGTCTTCATCTACGACCAGGCGCGCGCCGCGACGGACGCGCAGCCGCTGGTCTCGCTCGGCCGTCTTGACGGCTACGATCCCAGGCTGGCGCAAGCCATCCGGCTGATGGAAGCGCATGTCGACCAGCCGCTGACCATAGCCGCAGTGGCAAAGCGCGCCGGGGTGACGGCACGGACGCTGGAAGGCATCTTTCGCAAGTCGATCGGCGAAACGCCCGGCGCTTATTACCTCAGGCTGCGCCTCGGCGCCGCGCGCCGCCTGGTGGTCGACACGCGCATCGCCATGGCGGACATTGCCGGGCGAACGGGGTTTTCGTCCGCCGCGGCATTTTCCAGAGCGTTTTCAAGAGCGTTCGGCGAAGCGCCGGTCAGGCTGCGCCAGAGATAGTAGGGGTCAGGCAGCGTCCTGGCGGACGCTGTTGCCGTCGATCTGCGAGCGCATCTGTCTCGCAAGATGGGTCTCGAAGCGGCTGGCGACCGCGCGATCCCATTCGTTTGCGCTCAACGCACCTCGCTTCGGGTGCGGCAGCGCCATCAGCCGGTCGATGATCGATCCGGCCTCGCCAGATGAGAGCAGGGCGTCGATTTCGCGTTCGTGCTGCATATCGTTTCGCCTCCTTCTTTCTGATTCCCGCCACGAACCACACTATAGGAGGTTCGTGACGGCTGTTTGAAGGCAAGAGCGAGGCGATTGATGGGCGATGCCGGGCAAAGTTTTGTCCGCCGCCGCTCATCTTGGGCACGATCGTTCCGGCAGGTCAGGAAGTGCTTCAGCCAAGCCGCATCGACAGTTCAACATCCTCGCCGAACGGCGTGGACATGTAGCCACTCCCGGTCGAGCGCACCCGCTCGAGGTATTCGGGGCAAAGATCGGCGTTGTCGGCAACGACGAAGGCGCCCGGCCTGAGGCGGTTTTCAACCAGACTCAAGATCTCGGGATAGAGCGCTTTGGCGCCGTCGAGCAGAAGCAGGTCGACGGTTTCGGGAAGATCGACGCTTAATGTTTGCAGCGCGTCTCCTTCGCGGATTTCCACCATGTCAATGAGACCGCCTGCTGTCAGATTACTCCTGGCGCGCGTCACCTTGGATGGCTCGAACTCGCTGGTGATCAGGCGGCCGCCGCCATTGTCCCGCAAGGCTGCGGCAAGGTGCAGGGTCGAGATGCCGAACGAGGTTCCAAATTCGACGATCGTCCGTGCGCCACTGCCTCGTGCCAGCATGTAGAGCAGCGTACCGGTCTCTCGCGAAACGGGAAGCCAGAGGTCCCTTAGCCGCCCATAGAGCTCGACGTATTCGGTCTTGCTTCGAACCAGGCGGCTCCGCTCCTCGGCGGAGAGCTCCGCCACTGCAGGGCTCGTTGCCGCAGCGGCTTCCTCGAACAGGCGGTCCAGCAGGGGCGCGAGCGGCTTTGTCGTCAGTGTGGTCATAGCGGTCTCCAGTCAAAGTTGAATGCGTTCTTGTGCGGCATTCAAAATACGACTAATCATTCGCATTCACTAATCGCATTGGCGCGCCTCTCAATGAGCGATCACCGAAGTCCGCGGATTTCCTCGCGAAAACAGCCCAAGCAGGTCCGCTCGGCGGAACTCGTCGCTGCGATTTTGCAGGCTGCTGTTCAGGTTTTGGCGAAAGAAGGCGCACAGCGCTTCACCACGGCACGGGTGGCCGAGAAGGCCGGCGTCAGTGTCGGATCGCTGTATCAGTATTTTCCGAACAAGGCGGCGATCCTGTTCCGGCTCCAGAGCGACGAATGGCGGCAGACGACCGATTTGCTGCGCGACATCCTCGAGGATATCAGGAAACCGCCGCTTGAACGGCTGCGCGGCCTGGTCCACGCCTTCCTCCGCTCGGAGTGTGACGAGGCCGCGGTGCGTGTGGCGCTCGACGACGCCGCGCCGCTTTACCGCGATGCGCCTGAGGCGCAGGCGGCAAGGGCGTCCGGAGACCGCACCATCCAGTTCTTCATGCAGGAGGCGTTGCCCAACGCCGCGCAAGTGACTCGCGAATTGGCCGGCGACTTGATCGTGTCGACGCTCAGCACGGTGGGGAAGCAGTTCTCGGAGGCGCCCCGAACTTCCGCGGAGATCGAAGCCTACGCCGACGCCATGGCCGACATGTTTTGCGCCTACCTGAGAGGCCTCGATCACGACTAAGACCTTGTCGTCGGTCTCAGCCCCGCGGAAAGTGCTCTTTATCCCGCGGCCGCTGAACAATGCGGCCGCGAACCGGGTACGCCTCAGACGTACCGGTTGACGATGTTCTCGAGCAGCTCCTGGCGGCCGGATCGGGGCTGCGGCTCGATCTTCTCCTTGACGACGCGCTCGGCGATCTCCTCGAGAGTGCGCTTGCCGGCAAGCATCGCCTTGGCCTCGGCCGCATCCCAACCGGCATAGCGCTCGGCGAGCGGAGCGGACAGCGCCTTGTCCTCGACCATGCGCGCTGCCGCCTTGAGGCCGCGAGCGCAGCAATCCATGCCGCCGATATGGCCGATCAGCAGATCCTGCGGATCGAGCGACTGGCGCCTGAGCTTGGCGTCGAAATTGGTGCCGCCGGTCTTGAAGCCGCCGGCCTGCAGCACCTGGTAGTAGGCTAGGGCCATCTCCGGCACATTGTTTGGGAACTGGTCGGTATCCCAGCCCGACTGGTAGTCGTTGCGGTTCATGTCGATCGAACCGAAAATGCCGAGCGCATTGGCCAGCGCCAGTTCATGTTCGAACGAATGGCCGGCCAGGATGGCGTGGCCCTGCTCGATGTTGAGCTTGACCTCATTCTCCAGTCCGAAGCGTTTGAGGAAGCCATAGACGGTGGCGACGTCGTAATCATACTGGTGCTTGGTCGGCTCCTGCGGCTTCGGCTCGATCAGAATGGTGCCTTCGAAGCCGATCCTGTGCTTGTAGTCGACGACCAGGTTGAGGAAACGGCCGGCCTGTTCCTGCTCGCGGGCAAGGTCGGTGTTGAGCAGTGTCTCATAGCCCTCGCGGCCGCCCCACAGCACGTAGTTCTCGCCGTTCAGCCGCTTGGTGACGTCGATGCAGTGTTTCACCGTCGCCGCCGAATAGGCAAAGACGTCCGGATCGGGATTGGTGGCGGCGCCCGACATGAAACGGCGGTTGGAGAACAGGTTCGCCGTGCCCCAAAGCAACTTGACGCCGGTCTGCTTCATCTTTTCGGAGAAATAATCGGCGATCTCGTCGAGCCGCGCCGCACTTTCGGAAAAGTCCCGGCCCTCCGGCCGCACATCGGCATCGTGGAAGCAGAAATAAGGCGCGCCCAGCAATGAAAACATCTCGAAGGCGACGTCTGCCTTGAGCTTGGCCAGCTCCATCGTGTCGGTGCCGCCGGCCTTTGGGAACCACGGCCGCTCGAACGTCTGGCCGCCGAACGGATCGCCGCCCGGCCAGGCAAAGGAATGCCAATAGGCGACGGCAAAGCGCAGATGGTCTTCAAGCCGCTTGCCGGCGACGATCTCGTCGGGATTGTAGAACCGGTAGGCCAGCGGATTGATCGAATCCGGTCCCTCATATTTGATCTGCTGGATGTCGCCGAAAAAACCGCTGCTCATGTTCTTTTCCTCTCGCATGGTTCGGCCTGATTACCTCAGGCGTAATTGGTTTCGCGCTGGCGCTGGTCGAAAAGGCTCATGTCAAAGCCACCCAACGAAGGAGACAGACCATGACCGACCTCAACACCATTGCCGAAAACTACATCGCCGTCTGGAACGAGAGTGACGCCGCGCGCAGGAAAGCCTTGCTCGAGGCGACCTTCACCGAGGACATCGGCTACCGCGATCCGATCATGCAGGGCAATGGCCATGACGGCATCGCCGCGCTGATCGACGGCGTGCAGCAGCGCTTTGCCGGCTTCAGGTTCTCGCTGAAAGGCAAGCCGGACGGCTTCGCCGATACCATCCGCTTCTCCTGGAACCTCGGGCCGGACGGCGTCGAGTCCATCATCGAAGGCACCGATATCGGCGTCATCGAAAATGGCCGGCTGAAAAGCATCACCGGCTTTCTCGACAAGCTGCCGGCGTAGTGAGGAAATCTCGGCAAAGTGGGGGCCAAGCACCCCCCTCTGCCCTACCGGGCATCTCCCCCTCAAGGGGGGAGATTGGCTGGCCTTTCCGCCTTCGCCAATCACCGATCTTGCAAGACTGGCATAGCCGTCGACGCTGCCGATCTCCCCCCTTGAGGGGGAGATGGCCGGCAGGCCAGAGGGGGGTAAGCGCCAGCTCACGCGGTTACAGCCCTGATCGCCGGATAAAGCGCCCGGTAGCGCTGATAAGCATCCGCGTAGGCATCGCCGAGGGCGGCGACCGGCTCGACCGTGGTGTCCGTCGCCGGCGCCGTGCACACGGCGCGCGGATTGGCGCCGGTCGCTGCGATCAGGCCAAGCCGGGCCGCACCGAACGCGGCGCCGAAATCGCCGTCGGCGGGAATTTCGACTGGCAGGCCAAGCGCGGTGGCGATGGCCTTCAGCCAGTAGCGCGAACGCGAGCCGCCGCCGATCGCCGTCACCCGGGTCAGCGTCGTGCCGGCTTTGGCCAGCGCGTCGAGGCTGTCGCGGAAGGCGAAGGCGACGCCTTCGAGCACGGCCTGGGTCAGCGCGGCGCGGCCGGTCTCGTGTGCAAGCCCGGTAAACGCGCCACGAATGGCGGAATCATTGTGCGGCGTCCGTTCGCCCGAGAGATAGGGCAAAAAGGAGACGCCGGTCGGCGCCTGCAGCGCATCGCCAAGTTCGGCGGTCAGCTCGCCGGCGCTTTTTCCAGCGATTGCCGACAGCCAGTTGAGCGAATCGGTTGCCGATAGGATGACGCCCATCTGGTGCCAGGTGCCGGGTAGTGCGTGGCAGAAGGTGTGTACCGCACTTTCCGGATTGGGCAGATAGGAGGCGTTGGCGGCAAAAAGCACGCCCGACGTGCCGAGCGAGACGAAAGCCTGGCCGGCGCCGACCGTGCCCATGCCGCAGGCCGAGGCCGCATTGTCGCCGGCGCCGCCGGCGATCGGGATGCCCGCCTGCATGCCCCATTTCGCAGCCAGTTCGCTGCGCAAGGCACCGGCCTTTGCCGTTCCTTCGACCAATGACGGCATCTGCCTTTCGTCGAGCGACGTGGCGGCGAGCAGTTCGGCGGACCAGGATCGTTTGCCGACATCGAGCCACGACGTGCCAGCCGAATCCGACATTTCCGAAATATGCTCGCCGGCGAGCCAGAGCCGCAAAAAGTCCTTCGGCAGCAGGACCTTTGCCACCTTGGCGAAAACAGCCGGTTCGTTGTTTTTCACCCAGGCCAGCTTCGGCGCGGTGAAGCCGGGAAAGACGATGTTGCCGGTCAGCTTGCGAAAGCGCGGGTCGGCATCGAGTACAGCCGCCTCGGCGTGGCTGCGTGTGTCGTTCCACAGGATGCAGGGACGCAGCACCTGGTCGGCGGCATCGAGCAGGGTGGCGCCATGCATATGGCCGGAAAGGCCGATGCCTTTGACCGCCGCGAGTTCCTTCGCATGCATGGACCTCAGCTCGGCGATCGCCGCTTCGCAGGCGCGGGTCCAGTCGGCCGGGTTCTGTTCGGACCAGCCGGGATGCGGACGCGACACGTCGAGCGACGCATGGCCGGAACCGACGATGCCCTGCGCCGCATCGATCAGCAGCGCCTTGACGCCCGACGTGCCGAGATCGAGGCCGAGATACATGTTTCCTCCCATGTCCGTCATGCCTGGCGGCGACGGTCTTCCTTGCTTCCCTGCCCAGTCCTGCGACAAAGGCGGCGAAGATATCCCGGCAATCGTGCCGCCGGAAACGCGCTCCGGTCAACACGCGAAGATTTTTTCGACACTCGAAAAAATCTGGCCGGGGCAGTTTTTAAGGCAAGACGTGGCCCTGGTCAATTCGCTGCGAGAGCGGTTGCGCGCCGTGAAAACAGTGCCGACAACGGGCTGTTCGGCCGTGCCAGTGCGCGTTCCGCCGCAAGCGCCCTCGCCAGCGCGCCATCACCGGAACGCAATGCCGCCTCGATCAGCGTCAGGTCGATGACGTCGCGTTGTGCGTGGCTGCCGCCGAAGCGATGGGCGATCGCCCGGATCGGCCGGATCAGGCGTATCGTCTCGGCATAATTGCCCTCGCCGAATGCCTTGATGGCGAGCGTCAGCGGATAGCCGACATCCCGGGTGAAAGCAGCGTTGTCGTCTTTGCCCTGCATCGCCTCGCGCTGCGCCTCGAGCAGGCTGCGGGCCGGCGAGTCGAGGCCGGCGCGGACAAACGCCATCATCGCGTGGGCGTCGTTGAAGGCATAATGGCCGGCGCTGGCCTTGGGCAACCAGTTGGCGGCGAGTGCCGTCCAGCGCTCGCCGACATCGACGCCGCCGAGATGCAGCCGCCACAGGATCGCCGAGGCATCGACCATGTTGAGCGCCAGCGTCGAGCGCTCGCCATAGATCGGCCCGTCATAGAGCGCCAGCACCTCGTCGGTCTCGCCGAGATCATAATGGAACAGCGCCAGGTGCCACCAATTGTGCACCTGCAGGAAGCTTTCCCGCGTCCACGCTTCGGGATTGGCGCGCATCCACAGAATGCCGTCCTTCTGCCGGCTCTGCATCTCCATGACATGGGCCACCGCATGCTGGGCCCAGCCGTCGCGCGGCTCGAGATCGACTGCGGTGCGGCCAAGTTTTTCGGCGCGCGCGTAGTCGCCCATTTCCTCCAGCCCAAAGGCCTGCATGCCGAGTATGGCGTGATAGCCCGGCATGCCGCTCTGCCAGGACGGCAGCGCGCGGCCGATGCGGTCGCGCAGCATGCGCGCATTGCCGGTGAAGAAGTCGATCTGGTGGCCGGTCTGCAGCGCCAGCGCATCGAGCGGAAACTCGATGGCGATATCCTCCAGCACGCGGGCGGCCTCGTGCCAGCGTCCCTCCGCAAGGTGGCCAAGGGCGGCGACATGCGCCTGCTCGCGCGTCGTCGCGGCAAGCGGCAGCGCTGCCTCGTGACATGCCTTGGCCAGCGCCGTCGCTTCGCGCTCTGTGGCAAGGCCAAAGAGATAACCTTTGAACACATGCGCCATGACGAAGCCGGGATCGTCGGCGATTGCCCGGTCAACTGTACCGACCGGATCGCCGATGAAGCACTGCAACTCGCGCGCAGCCCGGCTGTAGGACGAGAGCCCGGCCTCCGTCGCGCCGGACAGTGTCAAGCCGAATGCATCGCTGACCGCCATGGTCTGTCCTCAGTTGCCCGATCGCATCGCCACCGTCGCGATCCCGGCGCCGACCAGCAGCGTGCCGCCGGTGCGATTGAAGATGCGGATCGCCTTCGGGTTGCGCACCACGTTGCGCGCCCTTGCCGCGATCAGCGCATAACCGAAGGCATTGGCGAAGGCGAGCGCCAGGAAGGTCATCTCGAAGATCAGCATCTGTGCCCAGAAATCCGCATGCCGGTCGAGGAACTGCGGCAGGAAGGCGACGAAAAAGGTGATGCTTTTCGGATTGAGCGCGGTGACCAGCCAGGCATGCGCCGTCATTTTCGCCGACGATACCGCATCGGTGCGCGGTTCGGCCCTGAGCGCACCGCCGGCGCGAAACAACTTTATGCCGAGATAGATCAGATAGCCGGCGCCGATCACCTTCAGCACGGTGAACACGGTGGCCGACGCCGCCAGCAGCGCGCCGATGCCCAGCATCGACAGTGTCATCGCGGTGAAGTCGCCGAGCGCCACGCCGACTGCCATCGGCAGCGCGGTACGCCAGCCCTGGCCGAGCGCATAGGACACCACCAGCAGGATGGTCGGGCCCGGGATGACCAGAAGGACTGCCGAGGCGGCGGCAAAGGCGGCCCAGTTTTCGAAGGACATTTTCTTCTCCTCGAGCTCAAAGAAGAGGATAAATCCTTGGCCTCGCGCAGATGTAAAGAGGCAAAAATCGAAAAAGCCCCTCGTTAACGCCAGCCGGCCGGCCTTCACGCTTTTTCAACCATGATTGGTGAAAATGCCTGCTATCCGGCCGGACCGTGTTTCCCGCCGATAGCGTAGGGTTTGGGTAAATGCGTGAGTTGCCGCAAGGTCTGTCGCTGCCGCACACCGGCGACGCAATCAAAACCGAAATACAGCTTTCCCGCCGCACGGTGCTGTCCGGCGCCGGCGCGCTGGCGCTGCTCGGCGTCGCCAGCTGCAGCCAGACGCTGGATCTGCCGTCGCTGCAGCTCGACGACGTCACCACCGGCTCGATCCGGCCCATCCGCCCGAGCATCAGCGTCGACAAGAACATTACCAGCCCCGACGTGATGTACGCGTCGCTCACCGACGGTGGCTTCAATGTGCCGGAAGTGCCCTATCTCAAGGTCAAGTCGGAGTTTCGCCGCCAGATCGTCGTCGATCCGACCGGCGAGCAGCCCGGCACCATTGTCGTTCACTCGCAGGAGCGGCTGCTCTATCTGGTGCAGCCCGGCGGCGAGGCGATCCGTTACGGCGTTGGCATCGGCAAGGACGGATTCCGCTGGTCCGGCCGCGCCAACATCCAGTACGGCAAGGAATGGCCGGTCTGGACCCCGCCGCCCGAAATGATCGCCCGCAGGCCGGAACTGTTGAAATGGCAAAGCGGACAGCCGGGCGGCCTCGACAATCCGCTCGGCGCGCGTGCCCTCTACATCTATCAGAACGGCAGCGACACCGGCTATCGCATCCACGGCTCGCCCGAATGGTGGAGCATCGGCCAGGCGATGTCGTCGGGCTGCGTGCGCCTGATCAACCAGGACATCATCGACCTCTACAGCCGCGTCTCCAAGAAGAATCCGGTCGTCGTCGTCTGATCGGCGGCTTCCCTTTCAGCGATCACTCTGCCGTTGCGCGATGCCGCAAGACAGGCGAATGTGCCTGCGATTTTCATCGCCCGGGAGACGTGAACAATGTCCGGAACTTTTGTCATCGCGCAAGGCGGCGGCCCGACCGCCGTCATCAACCAGACCGTGGTGGGCGCCACGCTCGAAATCCGCAAGCGGCATTCCGGCGCTAAGGTCCTTGGTTCCATCCACGGCGTGCGCGGAATTCGTGACGGCAATTACGTCGATCTTTCTGCCATCCCCGAGGACCGCCTGCGGCTGATCGCGGCGACACCGAGCGCCGCGCTTGGTTCGACGCGCGACAAGCCGGATGCCGCCTATTGCGACCTCATCCTCAACGGCTTGAAGAAAGCCGGCGCTGACGCCTTCATTTATATCGGCGGCAACGACACCTCGGGCACGCAGCAGATCCTCACCGACGCCGCCGGCGGCAAGATCGCCTTCGTCCACGCGCCGAAAACCATCGACAACGATCTCGAGGAGAACGATCACACGCCCGGCTTCATGTCGGCGGCCGAGTTCGTCGCCGGGGCATTCCTTTCGGTCGATCTCGATTTCCGCGCTCTGCCGGGCATCTATGTCGGCATCGTCATGGGGCGGCATGCCGGTTTCCTGACGGCCGCATCCGCGGCATGGCAGCTCGACCAAGACAGCGGCCCGCATCTCGTCTACGTGCCGGAGCGGCCGTTCTCGGCGGCAGGTTTCATCGACGACGTGCGCGCCACGCTCGACCGCCACAAGCGCTGCATCGTTGCCGTCTCCGAAGGCGTCAGCACCGCCGACGGCAAGGCGCTGGTCGAAAGCCTTGTGCCGCCGGAAAAGCTGGAGCGCGACCAGCACGGCAATGTCAAGCTGTCGGGCAGCGACCTGCCGGCAGCCTTGGAGCGCGCGCTCGCCGAAGGATTGCCGGGCAAGCGGGCGCGCGTCGATGCGCTCGGCTATATGCCGCGCGGCTATGTCGGCGCCATCAGCGCGGTGGACGCGCAGGAGGCCTTCGACGCCGGCGCCTTCGCGGTCACGGTGGCCGACGAGGGCGGCGGTTCGGTGGCGCTGCAATATGACGGCAAGAAAACCGTGCTGAAGAAGGTGCCGCTGAAGAACGTCGCCGGCAAAACGCGCCATATGCCGGATGATTTCATGCTGCCCGATGTCAACCGGCTGTCCGATGCGGGGATGGCCTATCTGAAGCGGCTGGTCCCGCAAAAGTACAAGATCGGCAAGCCGTTCGTCTGATGCCGGCCTTGATCTGATGGACAGCTGGTTCAGCAAAACCATCGTCGATGCCAAGACGACGATGCTGACCGAGCCCTTGGTGCATGAATTCGTGCGCGCCAACATCTGGCATTTGCGCGGCCGCGATGTCGACCTGCTGGTCGACACCGGCATGGGGATCTGCCCGCTGGCGCCGCAGATCGACACGCCGGCCGGCAAGCCGCTGCTGGTCGTCGCCACGCATATCCATCTCGATCATGTCGGCTCGCTGCACGAGTTTCCGTTGCGGGCAGGGCCGAGCCACAGCGCCGCGCAGTTCGACAGCATGGATGAAGCGGTGACCTACGCCTACATGTTCCATGATCTGGAAGGCGCCGTCTCCAGGCTGCCGGCAAAGGGCTGGAAAGCGGCCGATTACAGGATTCAGCCGGCGCCGCTGACTAGGACCCTGGACGAGGGCGATAGGATCGACCTCGGCGGCCGCCAATTCCGCGTCCTGCATCTGCCCGGCCACTCTCCGGATTCGATCGCGCTGTTCGACGAGGCAGACGGCCTCTTCTTCGCCGGCGACGCCATCTACGACGCCATGCTGATCGACGACCTGCCGGATTCGGATCGCGTCGCCTATCGCCGCACCATGCAGCGCCTGCTCGACCTGCCGATCCGCATCGGCCATGGCGGCCATGGACCGAGCTTCGACGGCAGGCGAATGCGCGAGATCGCCACCACCTATCTCAGCCGGACCGACGGGAAAGGCGAATAGGAGGCCTCTGCTGAAGCGGCGCAAATCTGAAGCGATTTGTCTTGGGTAGCTATTTTGTTCTTGCTTTGTGCCGGCAGCTATGCTACTAATTTGGGTATGGTGCTGATTCGCCCCAACGACCCGCCGCAAGGCGGGTTTTTGTTTTCGGGTTTCGGCGCCAGCCCGGCACGGCGGTTGCCAGCCGGAAATTAAATCTTCGTAATATTATCTGGAAACGACGATCGGTGCCCTAAATGCGGGGCTGTCGATCCGGTCGGCTGCCGTGACAGGCGAGACAGGCAAGGCCGACGACCGACGCGCCGGTGAATCGTTCCGGTGACGGAACGTTGTGGCTTCACCAATCTCTCGCCCGGACAACGGCCATGTCACCAATCCAGACCCTTCGCAGACATCGCGTCGCCGCTCTGCTGGGCGCCGCGCTGGTTGTCAGCCCCTTCGCCCTGCCTCTCGCTCCCAGGCTGAATGATGTCCTGGCGGCAACAGTCACCCCTCCCGTCACCGGCATGACGGCGCCGAGCGGCTCGTTCGCGCCGGTCGTGGCGGCGGACAAACCGGCGGTGGTGACCATCACGACGGTCATGAAAGCTCAACAGCCGGACACCATGAGCGACGCCTCGCCGTTTGGCGGAACCTCGCCTTTCGACGACTATTTCCGCCATTTCTTCGATGACCAGGGACAGCCCGCCCCCAAAACACCGCCGGAGCAGGCGCCGCGCACCGAGGCCCTCGGCTCAGGCTTCATCGTCGGCGCCGACGGCACCATCGTCACCAACAATCACGTCGTCGACGGCGCCCAGTCGATCAAGGTGACGCTCGACGACGGCACCGAGCTTCCCGCCAAATTGATCGGCCATGACGCCAAGAACGATCTTGCCGTGCTCAAGGTCGAGGCCGGCAAGCCCTTGCCGACCGTCAAATGGGGCGATTCCGATAAGCTCATGCCGGGCGACCAGGTGCTCGCCTTCGGCAATCCTTTCGGCCTTGGCACCACGGTCACGGCCGGCATCGTCTCGGCGCGCGGCCGCGACCTGCACAGCGGGCCGTTTGACGACTTCATCCAGATCGACGCGCCGATCAACCGGGGCAATTCCGGCGGCCCGCTGACGGATGTGAACGGCAATGTCGTCGGCATCAACACGGCGATCTTTTCGCCGAATGGCGGCAGCGTCGGCGTCGGCTTCCTCGGACCAGGCGCAAAAGGTCGTCGCCAAGCTGATGAAAGGCGGCTCCATCCAGTACGGTTATCTCGGCGTCCAGATCCAGCCGGTGACGCCTGACATGGCGAGCGCCATCGGCCTCGATCACCCCGCCGGCGTGCTGGTCGCGCAGGTCAGCGACGGATCGCCGGCCGCCAGGGCAGGCATCGAGACCGGCGACGTCATCACCAGCTTCGCTGGCCAGGACATAAAGGATCCAAGGGATCTGTCGCGCGCCGTCGCCGACGTTGCGCCCGGCACGAGGGAAACCCTCAGTGTCTGGCGCAAGGGGCAAAGCCTGCAGATCTCCGTCGAGGTCGGGCGCAACGAAGACGACATGGCAACGGGATCGGTGACAGGCGATCAGGGTCAGCCGTCGACGGAGCAGGGCTTTCGCGCACCGGCGCTCGGTCTCGGCCTGATGGACGTCACCCCGGATGTGCGCCAGGCAATGAACCTGGCAGGCAACCAGCACGGCGCACTGGTCGAGCGCGTCGACCCGAACAAGGCGGCATCGGCTTCCGGCATCCAGCCCGGCGACATCATCGTCACCGTCGACCAGCATCCGGTGAGGAGCGCCAGGCAGGCTAACCAGGCGATTGTGCAGGCTGCCAAATCTGGCAAGAAATCGGTGCTGCTGCTTGTCGAGCGTGGCGACGCCCAGATGTTTGTCGCCGTGCCCTTCGCCAGTGGCTGAAGCAGACGGCGCGCTGCCAAGGTCGATGTAGAGCATTGCCGCCAGGCCGGAGCCAAGATTTCGGTTGCCCGCGGGCGCGTCTTCGAGAAAACTGACAAAGGTCGATTGGACCTTGCGCAAACGGATATTCTCGATGGTTACCCGAGGCTTCTCTTCCGGACGAAAGCCGCCGACGGATACGGATGCACGTATCCCGCCGGGGCAATATCTCGAGCAAGGTTTCCCGGTCCTGTCGGCCGGCCCGACGCCGCATGTGCGCACCGAGGATTGGTCGTTCACGCTTAAGCAAGGGCCGCGGCCAATCAAGAAGTGGCACTGGGCCGAGTTCAACGCGCTGCCCTTGACCAAGATGACGCGCGACATCCATTGCGTCACCGCATGGACCAAGTTCGACACGGCGTGGCAGGGCGTGCTGGTCGACGACATCCTTGCCGACGCCGGCATCGAGCCGCCCACTGCCTTCACGCTGGCGCTGGGTTTCGACGGCTATTCCACCAACGTGCCGACGAAGGATCTCACCGGCGGCAAGGCGATGGTGGCGCTGCTTTACGAGGGCAGGCCGATCACCCCCGACCATGGCGGCCCGGCACGGCTGCTCGTTCCGCATCTCTATTTCTGGAAATCGGCCAAATGGCTGAACGGGTTGCAGTTCACCGAGCGTGACGAGCCGGGTTTCTGGGAGTTGCGAGGCTATCATATCTATGGCGACCCGTGGCGCGAGCAGCGCTACACGAACGATCCATGAGCGGCGACGCACCGGCGGCGCAGTCGCCCTGGCAGACGGTCACCATCACCCGCATCCAAAAGCGTACGCCGCGCGTCACCAGCTTTTTCCTGCAGCCCTCGCGGCCCTTCGCTTACCGGGCCGGACAGCATGTCGACGTCAGGCTGACTGCACCTGACGGCTATCAGGCGCGCCGCTCCTACTCCATCGCCTCGGCGCCGGAGACCGGCGAGACCATCGAGCTGGCGATTGAAAAACTCGAGGACGGCGAGGTCTCGCCATTCTTTCACGAGATCGCGGCGGTGGGCGACGAGGTCGAGTTGCGCGGGCCGCTCGGCGGCCATTTCGTCTGGTCCGACGGCGATGGCGGACCGCTCCTGCTCGTCGGCGGTGGGTCGGGCGTGGTGCCGCTGATGTCGATGGTCCGTCACCGGGCGATGCGGGGATCGCTGGTCGCCGCCGCCCTGGTGTTTTCGGCGCGGGTCTGGGACGAGGTGGTCTTTCGCGACGAGTTGATCCACCTCGCCGAGCGCCGGGATGGTTTCGACCTGGTGCTGACGCTGACGCGCGAGCCGGCCCGCCGTCCGGCGGATTATGCGCGGCGGATCGACGCCGCGATGATGGTGCAAGCCATGACGAGGCTGCCCGCGCCGCTGAAGCTCGCCTTCGTCTGCGGCTCGAACGCATTCGTGACGGCCGCCGCCGAGGCACTGATCGATGCCGGCGTGCCGGCGGCACTCATCCGCACCGAACGCTACGGAGTCTGACCCGGTTCTGCTTGCCCGGTTGCTGCCTTCGCCGGCCGGCATAAATGGGCCGAAAACAGGCAGAACGGCGAGGCCGCGTTTGGCTGAAATGGTTAACGATTCCATAAACAACCCCTGCTGCTACTTTTATCGGTTTTAAAAAATCGAACCGAACGGTTCGTTTCTGTTGACAATGCGTGCAGGACGCTGTGAACGCTGCCTCTCCAAGTCACCTTGCAGCCAGACCGATGCTACGGGCTATCCAACTGATATTTATAAATAAAATTGTGGCGAAGGGAATCTCTGGCACAATTTCAAGGTGTAGATTCTTGGTCCACACCAAACAACTTCGTGATTGGAAACTGGCCATTGGCTTTCCCACATCGGGGCTGTCCGAACGACGCGAATTCCTCCCAAGACACGCCGCTAGACGGACCGAAAACTAAGATACTGGAGTACTAAAATGAAAAAGATCGCTCTTGCCGCCGTCGCCGTTTTGGCCATCACCGGCAGCGCCTTCGCTGGCAGCGACAACTTTGGTTCCAATGGTGCGAACCAGCCTGCCGCTTCGGTCGACAGCTCGTACACGGCTTCCATTCAGAAGCCGGTTCATGCTGACAAGCAGCCTGTCCAGGGCGCCGACCGTAACCTCTTCGGCAACAACTAACAGCCGATCCCAGTATCAGGGCGGCGGGCATATCCGCCGCCCGGGATCTGAAAAAATTCAGGAGTATTAAAATGAAAAAGATCGTTCTTGCTGCCGCCGCCGTTCTGGCCATCACCGGCAGCGCTTTCGCCGCTAGCGACAATTATGGTTCCAACGGTGCCAACCAGCCTACCGCTTCTGTCGATAGCTCGTACACGGCTTCCGTCAAGACGTCGGACCAGGCTGAAAAGCAGCCGGTCGTCCAGGGCGCCGACCGCAACCTCTTCGGCAACAACTAACAGCCGATCCCACCATCAAGGCGGCGGCATGCCCGCTGCCGGGACCCGAGAAATTCAGGAGTATTAAAATGAAAAAGATCGTTCTTGCTGCCGCCGCTCTCTTGATTGCCGCCGGCAGCGCCGATGCCCGCAACGACAATGTTGGCGGCACCGACATCAACAAGCAGACGACCGTCAACGTCGACAAGACGCAGACGTATTCGGTGCGTGACAGCAACTCGCCGATCTACAAGCTGCTGAATTCGTCTGGCGATGTGCCTAAGTCCGCGCCTCAGGGCGCCGACCGCAACCTCTTCGGCAACAACTAACAGCCGAACTGGAATTAAAAACAAGAGCGGCGGGCCATGCCCGCCGCTCCTGTCTTTTGCATGGCGGAAAAACGCCTGCTTCAAGCCGCCTTTGCTTCTGCTTCATGGAGCGCGAAAGAGCGCCCGTCCGCGTCGAAAATATGCAGGTCGCCGGCGTCAGCCGTCAGCCGCAGCGTCGCTCCGCGCTTGACCTCGACATTGCCCGGCAGCTTGGTCACCAGCGGCAGGTCGGCGCGGCCGATGTCGACATAGACGAGTTGGACCTCGCCGAGCTGCTCGACATAATCGACCGTGCCTTCGAACAAATAGTCGGCGCCAGTGGCAATCATCAGATCCTCCGGCCGCACGCCGAAGCTCACCGCAGCGCCTTTCGCCGAGACAGGCGTTGCGATCGGCACCGTCGCCTTGCGGCCGCCGACATGGCTGACGACGGTGGGGTTGCCGGTCCTGTCGATCGTTGCCGGCAGGATGTTCATCGCCGGCGAGCCGATGAACTGGGCGACGAACAGATTGCCGGGCCGCTTGTAGAGCTCCATCGGCGTGCCGACCTGTTCGATATGGCCTTCCTTCAGCACTACGATGCGGTCGGCCAGCGTCATCGCCTCGACCTGGTCGTGGGTGACGTAGATCATCGTTGTCGCCGGCATCGATTCCTTGAGCTTGGCGATCTCGATGCGGGTGGCGACACGCAGCGCCGCGTCGAGGTTGGATAGCGGCTCGTCGAACAGGAAGACCTTGGGATTGCGCACGATGGCGCGGCCGATGGCGACGCGCTGGCGCTGGCCGCCCGACATCGCCTTGGGCAGACGGTCGAGATATTTGGTCAGCTGCAGGATCTCGGCCGCCTGGCGCACCCGCTTGTCGATCTCGGCCTTGCTTTCCTTGCCGATCTTCATCGAGAACGCCATGTTGTCGTAGACCGTCATGTGCGGATAGAGCGCATAGGACTGGAACACCATGGCGATGCCGCGTTTCGACGGCGGCACGTCATTGACAATTTCGCGGTCGATCTTGAGCTCGCCCGAGGTGATCTCCTCCAGCCCGGCGATGCAGCGCAGCAAGGTCGACTTGCCGCAACCAGACGGACCGACGAAGACGATGAATTCGCCCGACTTTATGTCGAGGTCGACGCCGTGCAGAATGTTGAGATTGCCGTATGATTTCTTCACTTGCCTTAGCGTGACATCGGCCATGGTACGTACCCTCCAGTTCTTCCTTGAATTCAGTCGATACGCCCGAACCAGGCGCCGTAGCCGCCGAGGCGGATAGTGCCGGCGCCAGTCTGTCCCGAAAACCCGTGTCCCGGCAAGGGCTGCAGTGAGCGGCCGCCAAGATCGACTTCGGCCGGCTTTGCGCCGAGATTGAAGGCGCAGACGATCTGCTCGTTGCCTTCGCGGCGCGTGAAGGCGACGGTGTCACCGTCGCTTTCGATGAACTCGATATCGCCCTTGGCCAGTGCCGGATGAGCGCGGCGGAAAGCCAGGAAGCGCCGGTAGTGCTCGAGCAGCGAGCCGTCGTCGCCTTGCTGCACATTGACCGCTTGCGCAAGGTGCTTGCTGGGCACCGGCAGCCAGGGCTTTGCCGTCGAGAAGCCGCCATTGCGGGCAGCGCCGTCCCAAACCATCGGCGTGCGGCAGCCGTCGCGGCCCTTGAATTCCGGCCAGAAGCGGATGCCGTATGGGTCCTGCAGATCCTCGAAGCTGAGTTCAGCCTCGCTGAGCCCGAGCTCCTCGCCCTGATAGATACAGACCGAGCCGCGCAACGACATCAGCAGCGCCGAGATCACCTTGAGGTAGGCGGTCGGGTCGGGCTCGCCGGCTGCCCAGCGCGAGGCAGGGCGCATCACGTCATGGTTGGAGAAGGCCCAGCACGACCAGCCGTCGCTGGCCACCTTGCCGAAGGTTTCCAGCACCGAGCGTACCTTTGCCGCGCTGATCTTCTCCGGCGCCAGGAAGTCGAAGGAGTAACACATCTGCACGCGCTTGCCGCCTGCCGTGTAGGCCGCCACTACTTCCAGCCCACGCTGCGAATCGCCGACCTCGCCAACCGCGGCCGTCGCCGGATATTCGTCGAGCAAGGCGCGGAAGCGTTCAAGGAAGCCGAGGTTTTCAGGCCGGCTCTTGTCGTAGAGATGGTCCTGGTAGTTGTAGGGGTTGACGGCAGGCGCCGTCTGGTCGTTGCGCTGCTCGGGCGGCAGCGGCGGATTGTCTTCCAAGCCTTGGCTGTGGAAATAGAAATTGATGGTATCGAGGCGGAAGCCATCGACGCCGCGCTCCAGCCAGAAGCGGGTGACGTCGAGCAGCGCGTCCTGGACCGCGCGGCTATGGAAATTGAGGTCGGGCTGCTCGGCCAGGAAATTATGCAGATAATATTGCTGGCGGCTGGTGTCCCACTGCCAGGCCGAGCCGCCGAAGATCGACAGCCAGTTGTTGGGCGGCGTGCCGTCCGGCTTGGCATCCGCCCAGACGTACCAGTCGGCTTTTGGATTGCTGCGGCTCGAACGGCTTTCCTTGAACCAGGGATGGATGTCGGCGGTGTGCGAGAGCACCTCGTCGATCATCACCTTGAGACCAAGCCGGTGCGCCTCGGCGGTCAGCGCGTCGAAGTCGGCCAGCGTGCCGAACATCGGATCGACGTCGCAATAATCCGACACGTCGTAGCCAAAATCCTTCATCGGCGATTTGAAAAATGGCGAGATCCAGATCGCGTCGACACCGAGCGAGGCGATGTAGGGCAGCCGGCCGATCATGCCCCTGAGGTCGCCGATGCCGTCGCCGTTCGAATCCTGATAGCTGCGCGGGTAGATCTGGTAGATCACGGCACCTCGCCACCAGTCGCGATCGATAGCGAGATCGGGCTTCGGGGTGGCCTTCAAAGCGGATTGCATGATCTCAACCTCCTTTCACCGAGCCGGCAAGCAGCCCGCGGACGAAATAGCGCTGCAGCGAGAAGAACACGATCAGCGGCACGATGATGGTGACGAAGGCCGATGTCGTCAGGATCTCCCAGTCGCCGCCGCGCGAACCGAGCAACGCATTGAGCTTGGCGGTCAGCACGATCTGGTCGCCCTCGGTACCAAGGAAAACCATCGCCACCAGCAGATCGTTCCACACCCAGAGAAACTGGAAGATGGCGAACGAGGCCAGCACCGGGAACGACAATGGCAGCACGATCTTGACGAAGATCTCGAAATCGCTGGCGCCGTCGATGCGCGCCGATTCCATGATCTCGCGTGGCAGGCCGGCGATATAGCTCCTCAGGAGATAGATGGCGAAAGGCAGGCCGAAGCCGGTATGCGCCAGCCAGATGCCGAGATAGGTCTTCGACGGCACGCCGAAGAAGCTGCCGACGCCGTTATAGAGCTTCAACAGCGGGATCAGCGACATCTGCAGCGGCACGACCAGGAGGCCGATGATGACGGCGATGAGCAGGGCCCGGCCGGGAAAGCGCATCCAGGCCAGCGCGTAGGCGGCGAACGCGGCGATCAGGATCGGGATGACGGTCGCCGGAATGGTGACGGTCAGCGAGTTCATGAAGGAGCGACCGATGCCTTCCGAAAACAGCACCGTGTCGTAATTGTCGGTGGTGAATTTCGGCGGCGCCGACGAGGCGTAATAGACGCGCTGGCCGCGTTCGCCTTCGAAAGCCTTCGGCGAGGTCATGACGAAACTGCCGTCGGCATTGAGCTGCAAGGTCACGCCGTCGCCGAGATCGGCTGTCGTGCTGGCGGGATATTGCGTCGGCGCTGCCGACTTGACGCCGAAGGCGCTGATGTTGCGGGCCGGGCCGTCGCCGAAGATATTGCCTTGCAGGACGAACTTGCCGTCCTTCTCGACCTGCGCCGAGGCGGGCGGCAGCCGTCCGGCTTCCGTCTGGCTGGAACTGGTGAACGAGTTCCACCAGCCCGAAGCGATGATCTGGTCCTTGTCGCGCAGCGACGAGACCAGAATGCCGAGCGTCGGGATCGTCCAGATCGCGACGAAGATGAAGACGGCGATATGGACGCCGAAACGGCTGAAAAAGGACTTTCCGGTCGACGCGGCCATCTCAATGTCCTTCCGTCTCTTTGTTCGCCTGGCGGATGTTCCAGACCATGATCGGAATGACCGCGATCATGATGATGATGGCGATGGTGGCGCCGCGACCGAAATCGCCGCCGCCGCGGAACATCCAGTCGAACATCAGATTGGCCAGCACCTGGCTGTTCCACTGGCCGTTGGTCATGGTCAGCACAATGTCGAAAACCTTCAGCACCAGGATGGTGATGGTGGTCCAGACGACGGCGATCGTCCCCCAGATCTGCGGCACCATGATCTTCCAGAAGATCTGGAAAGGGTTGGCGCCGTCGATGACGGCGGCTTCCAGCGTCTCTTCCGGAATGCCGCGCAAGGCCGACGACAGGATGACCATGGCAAAGCCGGTCTGGATCCAGATCAGGATGACCATCAGGAAGAAGTTGTTCCAGAACGGCAGCGATATCCAGACCTGCGGCTGGCCGCCGAAATACTGGATGATGGCGTTGAGCAGACCGATCTGCGTCTGCCCGTCGCCGCGATACTCGTAGATGAATTTCCAGATGACGCTGGCGCCGACGAAGGAGATGGCCAGCGGCAGGAAGATCAGGCTCTTGGCGATGGTGCCCCACCAGATCTTGTCGGTGAGCACGGCGATTATCAGCCCGAGGAAGGTGCAGGCGGCCGGCACCACCGCCAGCCAGATGATGTTGTTGAGGATCGAGTTGCGGAACTCGCGGTCGCCGAACGCCCATTGATAGTTGGCCAAGCCGACGAAATGGCCGCCGCCGCGATCGAGGAACGACAGCCTCAGCGTCTCCACCACCGGGTAGATCAGGTAGATGGTGAGGATGATCATCGCCGGCCCGACGAACAGCCAGGGTCGGATCACCCCCTGCCGGCGCAGATTGTTAATCGCCGCCTTGCCGGAAACGCCGCGTGCCGGAAAGATTGTGTCGAGTGCCTTGTTGGCGCCCCAGAAATAGGCGACGCAGCCGCCCACGCCGATGATGATGACGAATATCGCCGAAAAAATCTGAGCCGCCATGGGTCCCTCCCCCTGCGCACGGATCCGCCAGTCGAGAATGGCTTTGGCGACGGGATCATGCGCCGATTCAGTTGTCTGGAGCGCGACCAGCCGAAAAGCAGGTCACTGGGCGCGCGTCATGCCGGAATGCGTTGTGCTCACGACAATCGACGCGACGCCAAGCACCGGATAGGATCCGGGCCGTTTGAGGCCCGGACCGCATCAGATTGGGAACTCAAGCCGGCCGCTTACTTGATCGCGTCCCAGCTTTTCTGGATGTCGGTGGCGACGTCCTGGGCGGACTTGCCGCCGACCAGGTCGATCATGCCGGTCCAGAACGCGCCGGCGCCGATCTTGCCCGGCATCAGGTCGGACCCGTCGAAGCGGAAGGTCGAGGCGTTGGCCAGGATCTCGCCCTGCTTCTTCAGCGCGTCGCTGGCATAGGCGTCCTTGTTGACCGACTTGAACGGCGTCACGAAGCCGCCCTGTGCCATCCAGATCTCATGAGCGAGCGGCAGCTTCAGGAATTCGATGAAGGCGCGCGCTGCCTTGGAGTCCTTGGTGATCATGGCCAGCGTGCCGGCGCCGAGCACCGGAGTGCCGAGCTCGGGCTTGGAGGCGTAGGGCGGGTAATAGAAGAAGTCGGCATCCTCGCCGATCTTGGTGCCTTGCGGGAAGAAGGTCGGGATGAACGATGCCTGGTGGTGCAGATAGCATTTCGGCGGCACCGAGAAGAGGCCCTTCGGGCTGTCGCGGAAATCGGTCGCCGCAACCGCCTTGGCGCCGCCCTCGACCATCTTGTCGTCGGTCGCGATCTTGCCGAAAATGTCGATGGCGTTGACCACGGCCGGATCGTTGAACGGAATTTCGTTCTTCACCCATTTGTCGTAGGTCTCGGGCGTCTGGGTGCGCAGCATGATGTCTTCGACCCAGTCGGTCGCCGGCCAGCCGGTGGCGCCGCCCGAACCAAGCCCGATGCACCATGGCGTGCCGCCGTCGGCGATGATCTTCTTTTCGAGCTCGGCAAGCTCTTCCTGCGTCTTCGGCACCTTGTAGCCGGCTTCCTCGAAATTGTCCGGCGAGTACCAGACCAGCGACTTCACGTCGGCCTTATAAGGAAAGGCGAAGAAGCCGGGCTTGCCGTCCTTGTCCTTGAAGGTGCCGAGGTCGACCCAGGATTGGCCGGCGCCGTAATTGTCCTTGACCCAGTTGGCGGTGTCGTCGCCGAGCGGCGTCAAAAGGCCCTTCGATGCCAGATCCTGGATCAGGCCCGGCTGCGGCAGCACGGCGATGTTGGGCGGGCTGCCGGCCTGCGTGTCGATGACGATCTGCTGCTCGTAATTCTCCGACGAGGAGTACTTGATCTCGGCGCCGGTGGCTTCGGAGAAGTAATCGAGGACGGTGCGGACAAGTCCTTCGTCCTCGCCGCGCCACGGTCCAAAAATCGTCAGCGTCTCGCCCTTGAGGTCGACCTTCTTGAGCTCTTCGTAGTTGGCCCAGTTGAAACGGGGATCTTCGCCCGGCTTGAACTTCAGTTCGGCTTGCGCGGGCATGGCCAGGGCTAGCGTGGCAAACGCGGCGCCCAGCAGAAGCATTTTCTTCATCGGTATTCCCTCCCAGTGGTGACAAACACCGAACGAAACCTCCATTCCGTCCGCCGGCGCTGCAGGACTGTGACTCAGTCGGAAAGGAACTGCAACCTTTCGTAGAGTCTTCCAAAGCGCTTTGGTCATTTTGATCTCGCCACTGAATTGATCGGGAGTCAAGAGGAAGCCCGGCTAATCGATTTAATTTCTGCGGTCGAGTGCCGGCGAAAGTGCGCTGCAGCACAGTTTTCTGGCGGTGCAGCAGCAAATTCGGCTTCAAACCGGTCCGAACCGTGCGTATGGTCACTGCGCTCGGCAACGCGGTTCGTAGCGGCCACATCGATTCAGATTAAAAGCGCTTTGAGGTTTGGAGGCCTCCGGTGAACCTCAAGCAGCTCTCCCACATGCTGGCGCTTTCGCAGACCACGGTCAGCCGCGCATTGAACGGCTACCCCGAAGTCAACGAGGAAACGCGCCGGCGGGTGGTCGATGCCGCCAAGCGTCACGGCTATCGCCCCAATCCGAGCGCGCGCCGGCTGGCGACCGGCAAGACCGGCATGATCGGCTATGTGCTGCCGACGGGAACGACCGTCGATATCGACCCGCATTTCGTCGAGTTCCTGTCCGGCCTCGGCGACTATGCGCGTTCGCACGAGCTCGACCTGGTGCTGTCACCGGCCGATGCCGACGACCAGGAGACGACCTACCGCCGCATTGTCGCCAACCGGCAGGTCGACGCGGTCTATATCTCCTCGCCGAGGCCGGCCGACCGGCGGGTGGCATTCGTTAATACGCTCGGCATTCCCTTCATCGTCCACGGCCGCAGCGAAGGCTTCGATTTCGACTATCCCTTCACCGACATCGATAATGAGGGCGCCTTCCACGAGGCGGCGCGGCTACTCGTCCAACTCGGTCACAGACGGCTGGCACTGATCAATGGCGATGATCGCGAGACCTTCGCCATCCATCGCGAGCGCGGCGTGCGGCGCGCGCTTGCGGCAAGCGGCCTGGTGCTTCGTGATCAGCATGTCTGTTCCCTCACCATGACCGAGGAGAACGGCTACCGCGCCGCCAGGCGTCTGCTGGAACAAAGCGACGCGCCGACGGCGATCGCCTGCTCCAGCCTGATCATGGCGCTCGGCGTGGTGCGCGCGGTGCGCGATCTCGGCCTGACCATTCCGGGCGACCTGTCGCTGATCGCCCATGACGACGTCTTTCCCTGGCTGAAGCCGGAAAATTTTTCGGTGCCGCTGTCGACCACACGTTCGTCGATCCGCCTGGCCGGCGCACGCATCGCCGAACGGCTGGCGGCGCGGATTTCCGGCCTGGAGGAGGGGGCTCGCGGCGAGGTCTGGCCGGTCGACCTTGTGGTCAGGGGATCGGTCGCCGGCGCGCCTGCCTAGGGGCATAACTCAATCACTCTGAACGACCAAAGTCGCCGTTGGGTGGCTGTTGGCCAGCACAGGCAATCGCCATGCGTCATGTCTCAGGCCGCGGACTTGAGGTGATCGATAAAGACGCGCAGCTTCGGCAGGACTTGGCGCTTGCCAAGATGGTAGAGAAAGACGCCCGGCGTCGTCGCAGCGATGTCGTCCAGCACCGGTCTGAGTTTTCCTTCGGCTATCGGACCTTCGGCGACGGGTCGAGGCGTCTGCGCCAGCCCAACGCCCTTTGTCGCAGCCCCGAGCAACGTTGGATAGTCGTGCGCGATCAGTGGGCCTGAGACGATCGCCTCGATAGCACCGTTGCCGTCGGCGAAGGTCCAGGGCGCGATGGCGCCGTTCGAGCGGCGCAAGCGTAGGCAGGCGTGGTGGCGCAAGTCGTCGACACGTTCGGGGTAGCCGTGGCGCTCGAGATAGTCAGGGCTGCCGACGACCACGAACGTGAACGGCGGCGTAAGCCGCACTGCAACCATGTCGGGCGCGATGAGCTGGCCGAGGCGGATGCCGGCATCGAACCCCCCGATCGCGAGATCGACCATCTCGTCGCTCGCGGCGATCTCCAGTTCGATCTCAGGATAGGCTTGGCAGAACGACGCGATCATCGGCTCCAGGATCAATGGCACGACGGCGCGGGGCACGGACAGGCGCAGCAGCCCGGTCGGCCGTTGGCCGACGTCTCGCGCAGCCTCGCCGGCCGCGGCGATCTCCTCGAAGGCAGGGCCGGCGCGCTCGAGGAAGCGCTGGCCGGCCTCGGTCAGACCGACGCTCCGCGTCGTGCGGGCGAACAGCGCCGCACCCATGCGGGCTTCCAGCGTGCGCACCGCCTGGCTCACGGCGGACGGCGTCACGCCGAGATCGGCGGCGGCACGGCGGAAATTGCGGTGCCTGGCGACAGCCAGGAACACCTCGACGCCCTCCAGTGCACCACGCCGGATTGTGTAGTCCTGCTTCATAGGTTGTTCTGATTACAGCGGATAGTCGGATTATGGAAGCGGGCTTAGGTAAGAGCTGCAAGCCAGGAGACATCTTGCCCAGGAGATATATTGCAATGACCGATGAACTTGATGGCGTGCGCGACCATTATCGCGCGACCGGCCTGACCGAGCGGCTGAAGATGGTACTGGCTGCCCTCGGCCCGGAGGATCAGCTCCTTACGCCCCAGCAATTGGGCACCCTCGACCAGTTTCACACCCGTGGGCTTGCCTCGACCGCCGAGATTGCCCAATTGGCGGGGATCGCGGCCGGCACGTCGGTTCTGGACGTCGGCTCGGGCGTCGGCGGGCCGGCGCGCTTTCTGGCTGCGACCTATGGCTGCCGGGTTACCGGCGTGGACCTCAGCGAGCCTTTCGTGGATGCTGCGCGCTATCTGACCGAGCGCACGGGACAAAGCGGGCAGCTGTCGTTTCAGACCGCCAGCGCATTGGAGCTTCCATTCGATGATAGCCGTTTCGACGTCGTGCTGCTGCAGCATGTGGCGATGAACATCTCCGACCGGGCGCGGCTCTACGGCGAGATCCGGCGCGTGCTGAAACCAGGCGGCAGGTTTGCCACCTTCGACGTCGTCTCGGCCATTGGCGAGCCGCACTATCCGCTGCCTTGGGCGCGAACGCCGGCGACGAGCTTCCTCCTCACAGCCGAAGCGACGGGCGAGGCGATCGAACCGGCCGGCTTCCGCGTGCTGGCGTGGCAAGACGACACCGAGACCGCCAAGGCCTGGTTCGCGCAACTGCGCGCATCCGGGCCGCCGCCTTCACCAAATCTCGGCGTGGTGATGGGACCGGACTTCGCTCAGCTTTCGACCAACCTGGGACGAAATCTCATGCAAGGCCGGCTCGGCGTCCTGACCGCGGTGTTCGAGGCCGTGTGAACCAACTGTTGGGAGGACGTCAGATGTCCACGGAAGTACTGTTTCAAACCCATCTCGTTCTGGGCTATGTCGCGTGGCTGCTCTGCTTCGGGGCGTATGTCTGGCCGTGGCTCAGGTCGATGGACCGGGTCGCGGCGCAACGCGCTATCGCTACGCTGCACAGCTTCCGCTTCTTCGGGCTCGTCTTCATGGTTCCAGGCGTCGTAAGCCCCAATCTGCCTGCCGATTTCGCCGTGTTCGCCGCCTACGGCGATTTCGCGACTGGCGTGCTGGCCATGCTGGCGCTGCTCACGGTGAGGATACGCCCGCTCTTCTGGTCGTTGGTCGTCGCCTTCAACGTCGTAGGGACGGTCGACCTCATCGTCGACTATTATCACGCCATTCAGATCGGCCTTCCTGCCCGCGCGGGGGAACTGGGCGCAACCTACGCGATCCCGATCATCTACGTACCGCTGCTGATGATCACGCACATCGCCGCGTTCTATTTTCTGGCACGTCCTCGGCAAAACGCGACTTGAGCGGGCTATTCTTTGGCCGCCTCGGCCGCCTTGGTGTCCAGCAGGCCAAAGCCGAAATCATTGTCCTGAAGCCGGAAAATTTTTCGGTGCCGCTGTCGACCACACGTCCGTCGATCCGCCTGGCGGGCGCACGCATCGCCGAACGGCTGGCGGCGCGCATTTCCGGCCTGGAGGAGGGGGCTCGCGGAGGTCTGGCCGGTCGACCTGGTGGTCAGGGGATCGGTCGCCGGCGTGCCTGCCTAAAGGTCAAAACTCGATCACTCCGGGCGACCGAGTTCGACCCAGAGCGGCCGTCCGACCCTGCGAGCCCGATGACGCGGGCCGACCCTTAGCAGGGAACGGACTGAAGAACAGCCGCGCTGCAGCAGCAAAGGAGATCGATCGCTTCCCCCATACCACAACCGCTATCGGCGGAGTACCGAATCGGCCGGCTGAGCCGTCGTTATCGGATCGGCATGACGATGCACAATCTTCCACAGACCATCTTCTGGGCGAAAGACGCTCGTCGCGCGTAACGCAAGAGGCGTGACATCGCTCCGACCGCCAACCTTGGACCTGAGCCGCTCCACTTCGACGATGTATGCCAGCTCAGACGTCACACACTTCGCTATGTTCTCGAAGCCGGTAGCGTCGCCGTCCCTGTAGTTCGATGCCGCTTGCTCCATCGTCTCAATGACCTGTTTCCATCCATGCGCGAAAGGGCCAAACGGATTGCCCAGTGTTACATCGTCTCGTTGGGAAAAGAGCTTCTTCGCTGGCGCGGGGTTTCCTTTCATGAACTCATCCAGAGCCAGGTGGTATTCTTCAACTGCTTGATCGAAGTCACTGGCGTCGAGGGACACGTCATCCTCCCTGTCGTTTCTATTTCTGATCAGGACTGGCGACCACAGGTCTACATTCTGTGTGCCCGCGGTGAAGCATTTTCCCTACTGCGGCGTAGTGCAGGTTGGCTTGGTCATTATAGCACGGCGTGAGACAAGTTTCGCGACAGCGTTGTGAGACGGCTCGGTAAATGGCCGCTCTCCACCGAGGCCGGTGGAAACCCGTCGCGATATCCTGAGCGTAGAATTCTGTCCTCGAATAATGCTGCTGCCCTTGAGAGCGTCGGCCAGAGTCGAGTTTTTACACGGCCTCCACCCTTCTCGGCCATTTGCGACAACCAACTGATTGAGCTTTGATAAGGCAGAAGCTTCAAACACGAGACTTAGTTCTTCGCCGCCTCGGCCGCCTTGGTGTCCAGAAGCCCAAAGCCGAAATCATTGTCGCGCCCCTTGGGCCCGAGATCCTTTGCCGTGGCGGCGAGTGCTTTCTCGACCCAGTCGGCGGAGCGGTCGGGCGCGGCATGCAACAGATTGGCGATCGCGCCGGTCACGATCGCCGCTGCAAAGGAGGTCCCGGTCACCACATCCGAGCCGGCGCCGCTCGGCGCCACCATCTCGACGCCGGGAGCGGAGATGAAGACGTAGGCGCCGCGATTGGCCTGCGGCATCAGCCCGTCCTTGGCATCGGTGGCCGTCACCGCGATCACGCCGTCGAAGGCGGCCGGATAACCATAGGGCGCCTTCGGCCCGTTATTGCCGGCGGCCGCGACCAGCACGATGCCAAGCGCGCGCGCATTGCGGCAGGCGATGCCGAGCAGGTCGTTCTTCGGGCCGACGAAGCTCATATTGATGATGCGGACATCCTGCTCCGCCGCCCAGTCGAGCGCCGAAAGGATCACGTCCATGGTCGACTTGCCGCCCTCGAAGGCGCGGGCGTGATAGATCCTGGCGCCCGGCGCCATGCCTTTGAATGCGCCGGTGCCGGCGATCAGGCCGTCCACCGAAGTGCCGTGGTCGCGCGCCTTGATCGGCACGTCGGGCATGGCATCGAACTGCCCGGCAATGACGCCGGAGAGCGCCGGATTGCCGTCGTCGATGCCGGTGTCGATGACGCTAATGCGGACATTCTCGCCGCTGGCCGCGTTGGCGTCGAGTGCGATGCGCTCGAACGCATAATTGACGATGCTGGCCGCCTGCTGCAGCGCATAGACGTGGTTGGCCTCACGCCGCAAAGTACGGCCGTCGGCGGCAAGCTGCGCCAGCACGACGCCGACCGGGCGGCCATCGGGAATGCCGAAGCGCACCAGTGTGTTGCCGAGCAGCCGCGACTGCCGCTGCGAGCGTATTTCGAGGCCGAACGAGGCGGCGATCCGCTGGACCGCGCCGGCATCGCCATTGATCGTGACCAGCACCTCGTCGGGCACGAAATCGCCGATCACGGCGCGCCGCGGCTCGGTTGCGACAAGATCGGTCGGCGCAACCACCGGACCGCCCGGCGCGGCAGCCTGTGTTGCCGGGGCGCCCGAAGGCGGAGCAGACGGCGGGGCCGCAGTATTGCCAGGAGGTATCGGCGCCCCGGTGACTGCGGTAGGATTGGGGAACAGGTCGACAATCAAGCCCGGAAGAAACACCGCGCCCGTCGTTCCAGGAGCCGGCGCTTTGCCGCCATCCTTCACGCCGCCGCCATCCTTGGCGCAGTCGGCGTTGGCAGCACTTCCCCGGTTCAGGCAGTCGATCTCAGCCTGGGTGAGGTTCGGGTCGTTGGTCTGGGCCATTGCGGACGCGGCGAAGATTGTGATCGCCGCCGTCAATCGAATGACCGCCTTAGCCGCCATCAGCCGGTTTCCTTCCCTCCAGGGCAGCTTCGGTGAAAGGCTGGGCGGCAATAAGGCCAAGCAGCTTCTGATAGTCGGCGGCGGTCTTGGCCGGAACGCCAAGGCGGAAGACGCCGTCGGCGGTCGGCCCGCCGGCGATCTTCAACTGGTTCTGGTCGAGAAAAGCGACGATGTCGGACAGCTTCGCATCCGGTTTGAACTTCACCAGTGCAAACGGCATTTTGGCCAGATCGTCCTCCGATCCGGCAATCTCGAAATCGCCACCTCTGTTGCCGGTCTGCACAAAGGATTGCGCGACGACCAGGGCCAGCAGCACCGTGGCCGCCGCCCAGGCGACGCCGGCGGGCACCGCCATGAAGCGGCTCCAGGCCTGCGCCAGCCAGGACGATGCCGCAGGCGCGCGGGCCGGGCCGGCCTCGGCGTCGAGCGCCCTGGCAAAGCGGCTGAGCGCATCGGCCGGCGGGCGGATTGCCTCGTTGGCGGCAGCGGTGCCGGAGAATTCGGCCTCGGCCTCGCCAAGTGCGGCCATCGCCGCCGGATCGCTCGCCAGCCATTCCTCGATGGTTTCGAGCTCGGTGCCCTCCAGCGAGCCGTTCAGATAAAACGGCAGCAGCATTTCCATTTTGTCGCGGCGCGACATTTTTTCAGCGGCGCTCATGGCCACCCCCTGTCGTAACCGGCGGCCTTGAGGGCTTCGCCGAGTTTCTTGCGGGCGTAGAACATCCTGGTCTTGACCGTGGCGACCGGGATGCCGAGTACCTCGCCGATCTCGCTCACCGATTGCCCGTGATAATAGGCAAGGTCGATCACCGTACGGTGCTCTTCCGGCATGGCATCGATGAAGCGTCGCAAGGCAGCGGCCTTGTCTTCCTTCATTGTCACGACTTCCGGCGTGTCGGCGCCGTCGGCGACCTGGGCCGCGTCATCGTCGTCGATCCAGTCTTCCTTCTTCTTGCGTAGCAGGGACAGCGCCTTGAAGCGGGCAATGCCGAGCAGCCATGTCGAGACCTCCGAGCGGCCCTCGAAGGCCGGCGCCTGCCGCCAGAGTTCGAGGAACACCTCGTTCGCGATATCGTCGGCCATCAGTTCCGATCCCGTCTGGCGTGCCACGAAGCGGTAGACCCGCGCGTGGTGGCGCATGAACAGGAGCCGCACGGCGGCACGGTCGCCCTTCGCGACCCGCTCGACGAGCGCGCGATCGGTCTCCGCGGCAGTCATCGCCGGTCGAGCCGCCTGGCTCCTGCCTTCTCTGTCGCTGATCGGCCCAAAAAGGTTCACCGCATCCGCCCGAGGAATTTTGCGGAGGCTAGCCGAAGAGCGGGAACGTTGCCAGAGGGGAGAAGAGGGCGCGCGCTCAGCTCAGAAATGGCTCGGCCTTCATTGTCGCCGGCACCGGCACGCCGAGACGCGCAAGCACCGTCGGCGCGAGTTGCAGCTGATCGAGCAGCGTATTGGCTTCCGGACCCTCGCCGGATCCGAAGTAGTAAAGTGCGAAATCCTGCATCTCCTCGTCGTGGCCGCCATGATGGCCGCGATTGGTCTGGCCATGATCGGCGGTGACGATCACCTCGTAGCCGGCCTCCCGCCAGCGCGGCAGGAAGCCGGCGAGCATGGCGTCCATTGCATAGACGGCATGATCCATCTCGTGGCAGTCATGGCCGAAGCGGTGGCCCATCGAGTCCAGCGTGCAGCTGTGCAGGATGCCGTAGTCGATGCCGTAGCGCCTGGTCAGCATGGTCAACGTCGCGAACAGGTCGACGTCGCTCGGCGTCATCTGGTTGCTGTCATTGTAGCCGGTCATGGTGTGGAACCGGCCATGGCTGATCGGCCCGCCCGGCTCGTCGAACTCCATGTCCTCCACCAGGTCGAACGGATAGCCCCGGAAGAATTCGGACCAGTAGGAATGGGTGACCGCACCCGTCTTGCCGCCGGCCTTCGTGACTTCGGAAAAAACGTCCGGCTGTTCGACGCGAAACCGGTTTTCGTTGGACAGGATGCCGTGCACTTGGGGCGGCACGCCGGTGTGGATTGAGGCATAGCAGGATGCCGAGGTCGACGGCAGCACGGAGCGCATCTTCCACACGCGCGCGTCGCCGGATTGCACCCAGCCTTCGAGATTGCCCATCAGCCGTCGCCAGTTCCGGTAAGGCACGCCGTCGAGAATGATGAGCAACAGTTTTGTGTCGAGCGCCATAGGCGGCTCCATGCGGTTTAGTCGGATAAGTCGGATCGTGCGCCTGGGGCCTGCCGTTCAATCCACGCCCGGACAGGATCGTCACGCGCAATGGCCGGCCCGCTAGTTCCCCGCGCTAGCCATGCGGCGTCCCTTGATCGCCTTTTCCAGCCAGCCGATCTCCATTTCGGGCACCGACGACAGCAAAAGATCGGTATAGGCATCGAAGGGTGGCGTCAGCACGGTGCTCTTGGCGCCGTAGCGCACCACTTCGCCGCGATACATCACGGCGATCGAATCGGCGATCGACTTGACCGTGGCCAGGTCGTGGGTGATGAACAGATAGGCGACGTTTTCCTCTTTCTGCAGCCCGAGCAGCAGCTCCAGTATGCCGTGGGCGACCAGCGGATCGAGCGCCGAGGTCACCTCGTCGCAGATGATCAGCTTCGGCTTGGCGGCGAGCGAGCGGGCGATGCAGACACGCTGTTTCTGGCCGCCGGAAAGCTCGGCCGGGTAGCGGTCGACAAAACCCTTGCCCATCTCGATCTTGTCGAGCAGTTCCGCGACACGGGCGTCACGTTGCCTTCCGCGCAGACCGAAATAGAATTCCAACGGCCGGCCGATGATGGTGCCGACCGTCTGGCGCGGGTTCATCGCCACGTCGGCCATCTGGTAGATCATCTGCAGTTGGCGAAGATCCTCTTTCGGCCGGTCGGCAAGCCGGTTGGCGAGCGGCCGTCCGTCGAAGGTGACGGTGCCTTGTTCGGGCGGCAAGAGGCCGGTGATGGCGCGCGCCAGTGTCGATTTGCCGGAGCCGGACTCGCCGACCACCGCCAGCGTCTGGCCCGGGAAAATATCGACCGAGACGTTCTTCAGCACCTTGATGTGACTGCGGCCATAGGCGGCGGTGATGTTCTTGACCGACAGGAACGGGCTCGTGCCGGGCTTCTGCTCCTGGTGTTCGATCTCATGCACCGAAACCAGCGCGTTGGTGTATTCCTGGCGCGGCTCCTTGATGATCTGGCGGGTGCCGCCCCATTCGACCAGCCGGCCATGGCGCAGCACCATGATCTCGTCCGAGACCTGCGCGACGACAGCAAGGTCATGAGTGATGTAGAGCGCCGCGACATGAGTGTCGCGGATGGCGTCCTTGATCGCCGCCAGCACGTCGATCTGCGTCGTCACGTCGAGCGCCGTGGTCGGCTCGTCGAAGACGATCAGGTCGGGCTCGGAACACAGCGCCATCGCCGTCATCACACGCTGCAGCTGGCCGCCGGACACCTGGTGCGGAAAGCGTTCGCCAATGCTTTCGGGGTTCGGCAGGCTGAGCTTCTTGAACAGCGCGACGGCGCGTTTTTCGGCCGCGGCCCGTGTCGCCCTGCCATGCAGCAGCGTCGCTTCGACCACCTGGTCCATCAGTCTGTGCGCCGGGTTGAAGGCCGCCGCCGCCGATTGCGCGACATAGCAGACCTCGCGACCGCGCAGCTTGCGAAAGCCCTCCTTGCCGCCTTTGAGGATATCCCGGCCGTTGAGAATGACCTCGCCGCCGGTGATGCGCACGCCGCCGCGGCCGTAGCCCATCGACGACAGGCCGATGGTCGATTTGCCGGCGCCGGACTCGCCGATCAATCCGAGCACCTTGCCCTTCTCCAGCGTCAGCGAGACATCGTGCACCAGCACGATGTTCTTCGGCGCCTCGCCCGGCGGATATACGGTGGCCTCGATGCGCAGATTGCGGATGTCGAGCAGCACGCCGGACTTCGGTTGCCCGGGCTTCGGTTGCTTGTCAGCCATTACCCGCGTCCTCCCTTCAGGCTTGTCGTGCGGTTGAGCACCCAGTCGGCGACAAGATTGACGGAAATCGCCAGCGCTGCGATCGCTGCCGCCGGAATGAGGGCGGCGCCTATGCCGAAGACGATGCCATCCTTGTTTTCCTTGACCATGCCGCCCCAATCGGCGTCCGGCGGCTGCACGCCAAGCCCGAGGAAGGACAGCGTCGACAGGAACAGCACGGCATAGATGAAGCGCAGGCCGAGTTCCGAAACCAGCGGCGACAGCGCATTGGGCAGGATTTCGCGGAAGATGATCCAGCCGCTGCCTTCGCCACGCAATTTGGCCGCCTCGACGTAATCCATGACGTTGATGTCGACGGCGACCGCCCTCGACAGGCGGTAGACGCGGGTCGAGTCGAGAATGCCCATGACCAGGATCAGTGTCACCAGATTGGATGGCAGCACCGAAAGCACGACAAGGGCCATGATCAGTGTCGGGATCGACATCAGGAGATCGACAAGCCGTGACAGCAGCGTGTCGAACCAGCCACCGAAAACCGCTGCCGAAAAGCCGAGGATGGCGCCGAGCGAGAACGACAGCGCGGTCGCCAGCACCGCGATGAACAGGGTGATGCGGGCGCCATAGATCATGCGCGACAACAGATCGCGGCCGAGATTGTCGGTGCCCAGCCAATGCGCCGCCGACATCGGTTCCCAAGGGACGTCGCTGACGATCTCTGCATTGCCGTGCGGCGCGATCCACGGCGCGAAGATTGCCGCCAAGACGAACAGTGCCGTCAGCACGATGCCGATCAATGCCGGGATGGGGATGCGTTTGATGACGAGCATGCCCGACCCCTTCATTTCGGATGTCTGAGGCGCGGATTGGCGACAATCGCCGCTATGTCCGCGATGATGTTCAGGCTGATGTAGACGGCGGCGAAGATCAGCCCGACCGCCTGCACAACCGGCACGTCACGCTTGGTGACGTGGTCGACGAGGTATTGGCCCATGCCTGGATAGACGAAGATAACTTCGACCACGACGACGCCGACGATCAGGTAAGCGAGATTGAGCATCACGACGTTGATGATCGGCGCAATGGCATTGGGGAAGGCATGCCTGCGGATGACCGCGAAGGCCGAAAGCCCCTTGAGTTCGGCGGTTTCGACATAGGCCGACTGCATGACATTGAGGATCGCGGCGCGCGTCATGCGCATCATATGGGCGAGCACCACCAGGGTCAGCGCCGCCGCCGGCAGTGCGATGGCCTGAATGCGTTCGCCGAAAGGCATCCCGTCATAGACAGTGGAAATGGCGGGAAACCATTGATGTTGCACCGCGAAGAAAAAGACGAGAACATAGCCGACGAAGAATTCCGGGAAGGACGTCGAGGCCAGCGCCAGTCCCGAGATCAGCTTGTCGACCCAGCCATTGCGGTAGCGCACCGCGATCAGCCCGAGGATGATCGCCAGCGGCACCGCGACGACCGCCGCCCAGAAGGCGAGGAACAGCGTGTTCCACAGCCTTCCCTTGATCGAGGTTGCGATATCCTGACCGCTCGACATAGCCGTACCGAGATCACCGGTCAGGATGCCGCCGAGCCAACGAAAATAACGGATGTAAGCCGGATCATTGAGGCCGAGCTGCTCGCGCAGATTGGCGAGCGACTCCGGTGTCGCCGACTGCCCGAGAATGGCTTGTGCGACGTCGCCGGGCAGGATCTGGGTGCCGGCGAAGATCAGGACCGAAACGGCCAACAGAAGGATGATGCCCAGCGCAATGCGCTGGGCCACCAGTTTCAAGATGGGTGAGGACATATCCGCAAGGCCGGGCTCAGGCTTCGAGCCAGCACTTCGCGAGAGCATATCCGTTCATCAACTCCTGATGCGGATCATCCACCCAGCCGGCAACCTTGGCGCCCGTCGCGTCGATGAACTGATTGAACATCGGCAGGATCAGGCCGCCCTCGTCGCGCACCATCACAGCCATGTCGTGGTACATTGCCTTGCGCTTGGCCTCGTCGAGCTCGGCGCGAGCCGCCAGCACCATCTTGTCGAAATCCGGACGCTTGAACCGTGTGTCGTTCCAGTCGGCCGTCGACAGATAGGCGGTAGAGTACATCTGGTCCTGCGTCGACCGGCCGCCCCAGTAGGAGGCGCAGAAGGGCTGCTTGTTCCAGACTTCCGACCAGTAGCCGTCGCCCGGTTCGCGCTTGATCTCCAGCTTGATGCCGGCCTTGGCCGCGCTTTGCTGGAACAGCTGTGCGGCGTCGACGGCACCGGGGAAGGCGACGTCCGACGTCCGGAGCAGGACGGCACCGTCATGGCCCGATTTCTTGTAGTGGAACTTGGCCTTGTCGGGATCGTATTTGCGCTGCTCGATCTCGGTGAATAGCGGGTACGATGCATTGATCGGGAAGTCGTTGCCGAGCGAGCCATAGCCACGCAGCACCTTGTTCAGCATCTCCTCGCGGTCGATCGCCAGCTTCAACGCCATGCGCAAATCGTTGTTGTCGAACGGCGCGGTGTTGCAGTGCATGATGAAGACGTAGTGGCCGGGTCCCGAATGGTTGCGGATGGTGACGCCGGGCACGCGCTTGATCAGATCGACGATCTTCGGCTCGACGCGGTTGATCATGTGGACCTGGCCGCCCTGCAGGGCCGCCGTACGCGCCGTGGCGTCGTTGATGACGATGATCTCGATCTGGTCGGCATGGCCCATCTTGTCGCCCTGCCAGTAGTTGGCGAAGCGCTCGCCGCCATGGCGCACGCCGGGCTCGTTGGTGGTGACCTTGTAAGGACCCGCCGAGATGCCGGCATCGGCCTTGTCCTTGCCGCCATTCGGCTGAATGATCAGGTGATAGTCGCTAAGCAGGTAGGGCAGGTCGGCATTCGGCTCCTTCAGCGTCAGCACCACTTCCTTGCCGCTGGCCTTGATGCTCTCGATGCCTTTCATGTAACCGAGCGCGCCGGACTTCGACTTCTCGTCCGAATGGCGTTCGAGGGTGGCGGCCACGTCCTCTGCAGTCACTTTCTTGCCGTTGTGGAACTCGACGCCATCGCGGATCTTCAGCGTCCAGGTCTTGGCGTCGTCCGACGAGCCGATCTCCTCGGCAATGCGGTTCTCGAGCTTGCCTTCGGGAGACAGCTCGACGATCAGTTCGCCCCACATCTTGCCGAAGGCGAACGGCACCTGCGTCATGAACAGCGCCGGATCGAGGCTGTTGGTGGATTCGCCACCGACCAGGCCGGCCTTGAGCGTGCCGCCCTTGACCGGACCCGCCGCGCGGGAAGCGCTGGAAAGCAGCGAATTGGCGAAGGTTGCGGTGACGCCGAGCGCTGCCGCCCGGCCGAGAAAATCACGACGGCTCAGTTTGCCGGACGCAACGCGCCGGCTCAGATATTCCAGTTCGTTAGACATGTTGAGTTCCTCACTCTGTTGGTCCGACCTTATGGTCGTTTTTCTCATTTTCAATTGGGAGAATAATGACCGTAAGGGAAAGCGGTAAGCAAGACCGAATGCGACATGCCGTGGCGTAAATCGTGCGTCGCAATTGGACCAATCGTTATAAGCGCTCAAAGCAGTGCGCGCGGGATTTTCTCCACGAAGTTGCGCTCGAAGACCAGTTTCTCGCCTTCATACGCTTCAATTCTGGCGCTAACCATGAAGCTTTGCACGTCGGAGCGCATTTCGGCGAAGGTTTCGGTGCGCACCGACCATCCATTTCGCGACAGCGTCTGGGTCCAATGCGTCTTGCCCGACGCTGACAGCGGATTGTCAGGATGGATCGCCCATGTCTCTCTGGCGATGTTGCCATTGGCAAGGCTGTGTTGCAGATCGCGCACTTCGCCGAAATCGTCGACGATGGAAAGCGTGATCATTCCGGTCTTTTCGTCGCGATCGACATGACGCTCGGAATTGGCGGCGCGGACCGTTTCGGTTGCCCAGGGCGTGGCGCCTTCGGGGGCGGGGAAGGTGACCTCGTCGCCTGTCGCCGGCGGGCGCAGCGGCAGCGTCAATGTCGCGGCCGACAATTCCAGCCGGACCGGCTCCGGCGACGGCCAGATCATCGGCCAATAGCTGTTGGAGATGGCAACACGCAAGCGGTGGCCGGCCGGCACGCTATAGGCGCATTGATCGAGCACCACCCGGGCGCTGACGGTTTCGCCGGGCACCAGCGCTTCGGGAAATTCGTGCGAGTTGCGATGCGTCAGGTTGAGCACGCCGTAGGAAATCAGCTCCGACGCTCCGTCCGGATGGACGTCGCACAGCCGAAGCGCGATGTTCGCCTGGCACCGGTCCGACGAAACCCTGACCAGAACTTCGGGAGCACCGACGATGTCGACCGCTTCGGTCAGCACCGGCTGGTCGAAACACACCGACAGCGCGTCGTCGGGGCGCTGGTCACCCGGCAGTTCCGGGCCGAAGGTGAAGGGGAAATATTCGCCGCCGGCAAGGCCGCAGCTTTGCGGTGAAGCGACGATGGCGTGCTTGCCTTCAGCGATAAGCTCAATCTCTTGCGTCCTGATATTGGGTGACGGCCATTCCGATTCAGCGACCCATCGGCCCGGCCGCTCGGGATGCCAGCGCGCCGGACGCACGCTGTCCATGACATAGGCGCGGTAGGCGGGGTCGGCCTCGACGCCGGTGTCGATGTCCTTCAGCCAGCGGTCCCACCAGCGCAAGGCCTCCTGCAGGAAGCCGATGCGCGGTTCGGGCGCGGCGTAATGCGGGTATTTGTGGATCCACGGGCCGACGATGCCCTTGACCGGCGCCTCGATATTAGCGGCGAGATGGGAAATCGTATTGCGATAGCCATCATGCCAGCCGCCGATCGACAGCACTGCGGCATGGATGGCGGAATAGTCCTCGCAGATCGAGCCGCGCTTCCAATAGGCATCGCGATGCTGGTGCTTCAGCCACAGCGGCGCCAGGAAGGGCTGGTTCTCCAGCCGGGTCAGCCACAGCTCGCGCCATCTGTTGTCGCCGGCCAGCAACGGATCCGGCGGCCGTGACGAATAGGACAGCATGGTCGAGGCCCAGCCGAAATTCTCGATCAGCAAGCAGCCGCCCTTGTAATGGATGTCGTCGGCATAGCGGTCGACCGTCGAGCAGAGACTGATGACCGCTTTCAGCGCCGCCGGCTGCTTGGCTGCTACCTGCAGGCAGTTGAAGCCGCCCCACGAAATGCCCATCATGCCGACATTGCCGTTGCACCAGGGCTGCGCCGCCGCCCAAGCGATGACGTCGCAAGCATCCTGCAATTCCTGCTCGGAATATTCGTCGTCCATCAGCCCTTCGGAATCGCCATTGCCGCGCATGTCGACGCGGATCGAGGCGTAGCCGTTGCCGGCGAAATAAGGATGCGTCAGCTGATCGCGATAGATCGTGCCGTCGCGCTTGCGATAGGGCAGGTGCTCGAGGATTGCCGGCACCGGGTCGTCGACAGCATCGGCCGGCATCCACACCCGCGCCGACAGCCGGCAGCCGTCCGGCATGATGATCCCCATATCCGGAAATTCGACGATCTTTCGTGGGAATTCAGTGACGATTTTCACGCGGGCGGACTCCAGGAGCGCCAGATGATGGAGCCCGTGAGAGCGCGTCATGGGCCAGTCAACGAATTCGGCTGGTCAATCCGCGTCAACTCAGCGGAATGTCGTTTTTGTCCTTGCCGGCCTGATAGGCGCCGGACAGTTCGTCATAGCGGGCGGAAATTGTGCCGATCCGTGCTTCCAGCCGCTTGCGTTGGGTCTCGGGCAGCGATCGTACGAGTCTGCGAATCGAAAAGCTCTTCCAGTAGGCATTCTCGGCATTGTAGCCGCCGGGATCGAGGGTGAAGACCTCCTTCAGGATCTTCAGATCGTGCGGAATGTCGAAGTTGTCGCGCGAGTCCTCATGGCTGAACAGATAGTAGAAATTGTCGAAGCCGGTCCAGGTGATCGCCGACAGGCAGAGCGAGCAGGGTTCGTGCGTGGCAAGAAAGATCGCGTCCCTGGTGTCGACGCGCTCGGCTTTCGGCAGTTCGTAGAAGCGCTTCAGGCAATGCACCTCGCCATGCCAGAGCGGGTTTTCCGTCTCGTTGTTGGTTTCGGCAAGCACCAGCGAGCGGTCGTCCTTGCGCAGGATCGCCGCGCCGAACAGCTTGTTGCCATGCGCGACGCCTTCGGCGGTCTTCGGCACGATGTCGTGCTCGATGACGTCGAGCAGACGGTCGATCAGCGAAATGTCAGCCATCACCGGCTCCCATCGGGAAGATGAATCTCATAGGCGTGCGAGAATTGGCACTCTTCGAGGTTGGAGCCGTCGCCGCCACGGTCGACGACCAGGAAGTCCTGCGGCTCGCCGATCGGCGTCAGCACGCCGTGCCACAAATTGCGCGGATAGTTGACGCCTTGCCCGGGCGCGGTGATGAACGCATGCGGTTCGCCCGGGCCTTCCTCGCCATCATGGCAGACGACGACCAGGAACGGCCGTGGCGACAGCGGGATGAAGGCTTGGCTGCCAAACGGATGGCGCTCCACCATGGTCAGCTTCAACGGCAGCTCATAGGGCGTGCCGCGCACCATCGAGATCAGCACGCGCGCATTCGGCCCTCGTGCTTCAGCGGTGGCGAGATCGTGATAGCGCTCGGCCTTGCCGCCATTGATCGAATAATGATTGTCGCCGCCCATATCGATGACGTCGCCGAATTCGGCGAAATTCTCGCGGGTCAGCGGCCGCGCGACGATGCGGGTCATGGTGTAGGTCTCGCGACGCCGGCGCTGCCAAGCTTGGCGTGGCGGTTGACGTCCTTGTAGAGGAGATAGCGGAATTTGCCTGGCCCGCCGGCATAACAAGCCTGCGGGCAGAAGGCGCGCAGCCACATATAGTCGCCGGCCTCGACTTCGACCCAGTCCTGGTTGAGACGGTAGACCCCCTTGCCCTCCAGCACATAGAGCCCGTGCTCCATGACATGCGTCTCGGCGAAGGGAATGACCGCGCCAGGCTCGAGCGTGACGATGGTGACATGCATGTCGTGGCGCATGTCGGCCGGATCGACGAAGCGCGTCGTCGCCCATCGGCCTTCGGTACCCGGCATCGGCGTCGGCGCGATGTCCTGTTCGTTGGCGAAGAACGCTTGCGGCGTGTCGATGCCGTCAACTGCATCATAAGTCTTGCGGATCCAGTGGAAGCGGACGGCGGCGTCGCTTTCATTGCGCACCGTCCATCCGCTCGCCGGCGGCAGGAAGGCAAAGCCGCCCGGCCTTAGGCTATGTTTCTTGCCGCCAAGCGAAACGCTTAGCTCGCCTTCGACCACGAACAGCGCACCTTCGGCGGCGGCGTCAAGCTCAGGGCGGTCGCTGCCGCCGCCAGGCGCGAGCTCGACGATATATTGCGAAAACGTCTCGGCAAAACCCGACAGCGGCCGCGACAGCACCCAGACGCGTGTCCCGTCCCAGAACGGCAATGCGCTGATGACGATGTCCTGCATCACGCCCTTGGGGATGACGGCATAGGCCTGCGTGAACACGGCGCGGCCGGTCAGCAATTCGCTCTGGCCGGGATGTCCGCCCTGCGGCGCATAATAGGTTCGCTCGGCCATTTTCATCATATCCATAAATTCAAGCCTGTTGCGGAAGCCAGGGCCTATCGCGGCAGCCAAAGCCTATTGCGGAAGCATGTCCTTGAGACGAAGCAGCGCGATGCGCTCGACCTGTCTGCAGGCGGTTTCGAATTCGACATCGCGACTATTGGCGATGCGCGCCTCGAGCTCGGCCAGGATCTCCTCCTTGGCCTTGCCTTTCACCGCGATGATGAAGGGGAAACCGAAACTGGTGACGTAGGCGGCATTGAGTTTTGCGAACAACTCGCGCTCCTTATCGGTCAGCGCGTCGAGCCCGGCCGAAGCCTGTTCCCTCGTCGATTCCGCCGTCAGCCGCTTGGCCTGCGCCAGTTTTCCGGCAAGATCGGGGTGGGCATTGAGCACGGAAAGCCGCTCGGTCTCGCTTGCCGCGCGAAACACGCGGCAAAACGCGTTGTGCAGGCCGCCGGCACTGTCATGCGCCGGGCCGAGCTCCAGCTCATAGGCGCGCTCGGCAATCCACGGCGAATGCTCGAACACGCCGCCGAATGCCTGGACGAAGGCCTCGAATTCCATTTTCGACGGGCGTGGCGCCGGCAACCGGAACGGATGCGTCTCCTGCCAATGTTTTGCAATGTCGATGCGCCGTGCCAGCCAGACCTTGTCGTGTGACTTGACGTAGTCGATGAAGCGCTTCAGTGCCGCGACCCGGCCCGGCCGCCCAACCAGGCGGCAGTGCAGGCCGATATTCATCATGCGCGGCCGCCCTGCCTTGCCCTCGGCATAGAGCGTGTCGAAACTATCCCTGAGATAGGCAAAGAACTGGTCGCCCGAGTTGAAGCCCTGCGGCGTGGCAAAGCGCATGTCGTTGGCGTCGAGCGTATAAGGGATGACCAGCTGCGGCTTCGCCGACCCGTCCGGTGCCACATGCTCGAACCAGTAGGGCAGTTCGTCATCATAGGTGTCCGACACATAGTCGAAGCCACCCTCTTCCGCTGCCAGCCGCACCGTGTTGATCGAGGTGCGGCCGGTGTACCACCCGGTCGGCCGCGCACCTGTGACCTCATAATGCAGCCGGATCGCCGCTTCCATGTCGCGGCGCTCGTCTTCCGGGGCGTGGTCGCGGTAGTCGATCCATTTCAGCCCGTGCGAGGCGATCTCCCAGCCGGCCTCCTGCATCGCCGCAACCTGGTCGGGCGAACGCGCCAGGGCCGTGGCGACGCCGTAGCAGGTGACCGGCACTTGCGCCGCGCTGAACAGGCGCAGCAATCGCCAGAAGCCGGCTCGGGCGCCGTATTCGTAGATCGATTCCATGTTCCAGTGGCGCTGGCCGGGCCAGGGCGCGGCGCCGACGATCTCCGACAGGAAAGCCTCCGAAGCCTTGTCGCCGTGCAGGACGCAATTCTCGCCGCCCTCTTCGTAATTGACGACGAACTGCACCGCGACATGCGCCCCGCCGGGCCATTTCGGATCCGGCGGATTGGCTCCGTAGCCGCGCATGTCTCGTTCGTAACGCATTCTCGCTCCTGCCGGAAAGTGTGATCAGGATAGTCGAAAGGAGTGCCTGCGCATTCCCCCGAAATTTTTGAAAGTGTTTTTGTCGCGCTCCGCTCGACCGGGACTTATGCATCGCCTTTAATTGGCGCACAATTCATGAATAGTGTTCGACTGTGCAGGGAATGGAGCAGCCAGTGGCGGAAACGTCGAAAGCCGAAGGCGGGCGCCTGACGACCCATGTCCTCGACACTGCGGCCGGCAAGCCGGCGGCCGGTCTGTCGATCGAGCTCTATCATCTTGACGGCCAGGCCCGAACGCATCTGAAGACGGTCGTCACCAATGATGACGGCCGCTGCGATGCTCCGCTGCTTGCCGGTGCGGAATTCCGTACCGGCGAATACGAGCTGATCTTTGCGGCCGGCGATTATCTGCGCCGGCAAGGGACAAAACTGCCGGAACCGGCCTTCCTCGACCATGTGCCGATCCGCTTCGGCATGGCCGAGCCGGTGCACTATCATGTGCCGCTGCTCCTATCGCCCTACGGCTATTCGACCTACCGGGGAAGCTGAGATGGCCGGGATCAAGACACGCGACGAAATCCGCTTCATCCTCAATGGCGAGGACGTCGCGCTCGGCACGGTTGCACCCGACCAGACCCTGCTCGATTGGCTGCGGCTCGACCGCTCGCTGCGCGGCACCAAGGAAGGTTGCGCCGAGGGCGACTGCGGCGCCTGCACGGTGCTGGTCGGCAGGCTCTCCGGTGGAACACTGGTCTATGAAAGCGTCAATGCCTGCATCCGCTTCCTTGGCTCGCTAGATGGCACGCATGTCGTGACCGTCGAGCATCTGCGCGGCGACGCAGGAAAACTGCACCCCGTGCAGCAGGCGATGATCGATTTCCACGGCTCGCAATGCGGCTTCTGCACACCGGGTTTCGTCATGTCGCTTTATGCTCTGTGGATGCGGTCGCCGGAGCCGTCGGACGCCGCCATCGAAAAGGCGCTGCAAGGCAATCTCTGCCGCTGCACCGGCTATGAGGCGATCATGCGCGCCGCACGTGCCATCTCCAGCTACGGCAAGGCGGCAAAGGATCCGTTGGCGACGGAGCGCAAGGCAGTCACGGCCAAGCTCGAAGCGATGAAGGACGGTTCGCGCATCGAGATCGGCTCCGGCAACAAGCGGCTGATCGTGCCAGCCAATGCCGATGATCTGGCCAGCGTGCTGGTCAAGGAGCCGGGCGCCACTATCGTCGCGGGTTCGACCGATGTCGGCCTTTGGGTGACCAAGCACATGCGCGATATTGCGCCGGCGGTTTTCATCGGCAATCTCGATGGATTGTGCGAAATGTCCGAGGACAAGGGCATCATCTCGATCGGCGCCGGTGTCACCTATAGCGAAGCCTTCGCGACGCTGGCGAAACGCATCCCGACGCTAGGCCCGCTGTTCGATCGCATCGGCGGCGACCAGGTGCGCAACATGGGCACAATCGGCGGCAATATCGCCAACGGTTCGCCGATCGGCGACACGCCGCCGCCGCTGATCGCACTCGGTGCCCGCCTGACACTGCGCCGCGGCGACAAGCGTCGAACGATCCCGCTCGAGGAGTTTTTCATCGCCTATGGCAAGCAGGACCGGCAGCCCGGCGAATTCGTCGAGGCCGTGCATGTTCCGGTGCCGGGCAGCGAGACGAAATTTGCCGTCTACAAGATCACCAAGCGCCGCGACGAAGACATCACAGCAGCCCTAGGCGCGTTTTTCCTGAAGCTCGCCGGTGATGGCACGGCGGCGGATGTGCGCATCGCTTATGGCGGCATGGCGGCAACGCCGAAGCGAGCCTTTGGCGTCGAAAAGGCATTGCTTGGCAAGCCCTGGACGGAAGCGACGGTCGAGGCGGCGATTGCCGCGTACGCCGGCGATTTCACCCCGCTAACCGACATGCGGGCAAGCGCCGAATACCGGGCGCTGGCGGCACGCAACCTGCTGCTGCGCTTCTTTGCCGAAACCACCGGCACCCGGGCGCCGATCCAGGTATCACGGCACGAGGCGGCATGATGAACAAGCACGCCACCCCAAACCTGAAGGCGCAAAAAATCGCCGGCGGCGTCGCCACCGACCAGCGCCATGATTCCGCGCACAAGCATGTCAGTGGCACGGCCGTCTATATCGACGACATGCCGGAACCGGCCGGCACGCTGCACGGCTGCCTTGGGCTTTCGACGGCGACGAGTGCCACCATCACCAGCATGGACCTTTCGGCGGTGCGCGCCGCACCCGGCGTCATCGATGTGCTGACGGCGAGCGACGTGCCAGGCGAGAACGACATTTCGCCGACCGGCCGTCACGACGAGCCGGTGCTGGCTGACGGCAAGGTGCAATTTTTCGGTCAGCCGATCTTCTGCGTCATCGCAGAAACCCGCGAGCAGGCGCGCCGCGCGACGAGGCTGGCCAAGGTCGAATACAAGGAATTGCCGTTCGTCGCCGATATCGGCGAGCTCGATCCCCGGAAAGACAAGCTGGTCACGCCGCCGCTGACGCTGAAGCGCGGTGATGCAGCGGCTGCGATCAACGCGGCGCCGCGCCGGCTGAAGGGAAAAATGCGCATCGGCGGCCAGGAGCATTTCTATCTCGAAGGCCATATCGCCTTGGCCATCCCTGGCGAGGACAACGACGTCACCATCTATTCCTCGACCCAGCACCCGAGCGAAATCCAGCACATGGTCAGCCATGCGCTCGGTGTTCCGAGCCACGCGGTGACGGTGGAAATCCGCCGGATGGGCGGCGCTTTCGGCGGTAAGGAAACGCAAGGCAATCAGTTTGCGGCATTGGCCGCTATCGCCGCGAAGAAACATCATCGGGCCGTGAAAATCCGGCCCGACCGCGACGACGACATGATCGCCACCGGCAAACGCCACGATTTCCTCGTCGACTACGAGGTCGGCTTCGACGACGAGGGCAATATTCTGGGCGTAGATTTCATGTTCGCGGCGCGCTGCGGCTTCTCGGCCGACCTCTCCGGCCCGGTCACTGACCGCGCGCTGTTCCATTGCGACAACACCTATTTCTGGCCGGCGGTGCACGCGCAATCGGCGCCACTCTACACCAACACGGTATCGAACACCGCCTTTCGCGGCTTCGGCGGCCCGCAAGGCATGGTCGGCGCCGAGCGCGTCATCGACGAAGTCGCGTTTGCCGTCGGCAAGGACCCGCTCGAAATCCGCAAGAAGAATTTCTACGGCACCAGCGACCGCAACATCACGCCCTACCACCAGACGGTCGAGGACAACATCATCTACCGCATCGTCGCCGAGCTGGAGGCGAGTTCCGACTATGCGAGGCGCCGCCGCACCATCGATGCTTTCAATGCCAACAGCCGCTTCATCAAGCGCGGACTGGCGCTGACGCCGGTCAAGTTCGGCATCTCGTTCACCGCCACCCATTACAACCAGGCCGGCGCGCTGGTGCATGTCTATACCGATGGTTCGGTTCATCTGAACCACGGCGGCACCGAGATGGGGCAGGGCCTCTACGTCAAGGTGGCGCAGGTTGTGGCGGAAGAGTTCCAGATCGACCTCGATCAGGTCAAGATCACCGCGACGACGACCGGCAAGGTGCCGAACACCTCGGCCACCGCCGCGTCTTCCGGCTCCGATCTCAACGGCATGGCGGCGCAGAACGCCGCCCGCCAGATCAAGGACCGGCTGACCAATTTCGCCGCCGAGAAATACCAGTTGCCGCGCGACCAGGTGCTGTTCTTGCCCAACCGCGTGCGCATCGGCAACCAGGAGATCGCCTTCGCGGATCTCGTCAGGCAGGCCTATATGGCGCGCATCCAGCTTTCGGCGGCGGGTTTCTACAAGACGCCGAAAATCCATTGGGACCGCGACAAGGGCGAGGGCCACCCCTTCTACTATTTCGCCTATGGCGCCGCGTGCTCGGAAGTCTCGGTCGATACGCTGACCGGCGAATATATCGTCGAGCGCACCGACATCCTGCACGAAACCGGCCGCTCGCTGAACCGCGCCATCGATCTCGGCCAGATCGAGGGCGGCTTCATCCAGGGCATGGGCTGGCTGACGACGGAGGAACTGTGGTGGGACGACAAGGGGCGGCTGCGCACCCATGCGCCATCGACCTACAAGATCCCGCTCGCGTCGGACCGGCCGAAGATCTTTAATGTGACTTTGGCCGACTGGGCGCAAGCAGGCGAGCCGACGGTGCACCGCTCCAAGGCGGTCGGCGAGCCGCCCTTTCCGCTCGCAATGTCGGTGCTGCATGCGCTGTCGGACGCAGTGGCGAGCGTTGCCAGCCACAAAATCTGCCCGCGCCTCGACCCGCCGGCCACGCCGGAGCGTGTGCTGATGGCGATCGAACGGCTGAAGCGGGAAGCCAAGACCGGCACTTGAATCCCGGAAAACGTGCAATTCAGGCCGAAAAACTCTATATTTCCCAATAGGGAACGCGAATGATGAACGCGAAAGTGCAGAGCCTGAAAGCCTTTGTTGCCGGTGCCGGCCTGGTCGCCTTGGTTGAGGTGGCCGGGACAAAAGGTTCGACGCCGCGCGAGACGGGTGCCTTCATGCTCGTCTCAGGATCGGCCACTTTTGGCACGATCGGCGGCGGCCAGCTCGAATATATGGCGATCGACAAAGCGCGGCAGATGCTTTTCTCCCCCCTTGAGGGGGGTGAGGAGCGGCCGGCCAATGGCCGAGAAAAAGCCAACGATTTGACTTTTTCAGCGACGAACGCCCGGAGCCATAGCGAAGGGCAGGCCGCGGAGCGGCCAGAGGGGGTCGTATCAGAAGGCACCGCCAGAGCCTCGAGCACTGCCGCGGCGACCCCACCCGGCGGCTTCGCCGCCACCCTCCCCTCAAGGGGGAGGGATATCCGCGCCACCCTCGACATCGCGCTAGGCCCGGAGATCGGGCAGTGCTGCGGCGGCAGGGTCGAGCTGCTGATCCGGCTGGTCGACGCCGCGCTTGAGGCCAAGCTTGTTGCGGAGGCGGAGGCCGAGGAGGCGCAGCTGCCGCATGTTTACATTTTCGGCGGCGGCCATGTCGGCCAGGCGCTGGCCTCGGCGGTGGCCTTGCTGCCGGTGCATGTCGTCGTTGTCGAGACGCGAGCCGAAGCGCTGGAAGGCATGCCGGAAGCGGTCGAAACCAAGCTGACGCCGATGCCTGAGGCGGTGGTTCGCAAGGCGCCGGCCGGCTCCGCCTTTGTCGTCCTCACCCACGACCACGCGCTGGATTTCCTGATCGTCGCCGAGGCGCTGAAACGCCGCGATGCCGCCTATGTCGGCATGATCGGTTCCAAGACCAAGAAGGCGACGTTTCGGAACTGGTTCCTGAAATCGGCGGACGGAAGCGAGGCGGAATTTGACCGCCTCGTCTCGCCGATCGGCGGTTATGCAATCAATGACAAGCGCCCGCAGGTGATCGCCGCGCTCGCCGCAGCCGAGATCATGACGGCGCTGGCGAGGTGTCATTTACCTGTCAACGGACTAACAGAGTACCCCAAAGCACCAAGCGGCGGTCGGTCGACCGCATCCTCGCAGACTTTTTGATGCTTTTGTACGGAAGACCTTGGCTTATGGAGCAGTTGGCGCCGTAAGACCGAGAAAACACGAGCAGCACATGTTGGTGAAACAGCTTGTCGGAGCGCTTCTGGCCGCTTTTGCGGTTTCTCTGGCGTTTGCCATAGGATCGCGCACGCGCGCTACGCGACACGCCGGCGAGCAAACACTCCGCGCCACCTGGTTTTTGCATGTGTTTGCGGTCCTGCTTGCGGGCTTTGTCGCGATAATTTTGGTTGCCGGATATAGCGAAACAGGGAGCGAGCAACTTCCCTGGGTATATGGCCTGCTGGTTGGCTTTGGTCTGACTCTGATCGGGTGGATTTGGTTCTTCTATCTTCGTGTGGTCTTTTGGAACATCGAGGGCGTAGGGATTCGACAGCCATTCGTGCCCCCACGCTTTATTCCGTGGGAAGACATCGAATGGGCTGGTCGCAAATGGACAGGAGATTTCCAGCTTTGTTCCAAGAAAACCAGCATTAGCTACACCGCGTTCCAGGGCGGACACGATGAGCTAAATCGCCGGGTGAAGCTCGAGGTGCCGAAGTTCGAGAGGAATTTCTAATCGAACCTCGGCGCGCCGAGGAAATAGCGCCGTCCAAAAAGAGCTATTCCTTCTCCTGCGTATGTGCCTCCAGGAACCACAGCAATTTGTCGAGGGAGCGTGAATAGGCGGTGAAGATGTCGGCGGTGTCGGCGTCGCCCGCACCTGCCGCTTCGTCGATTGCCGCGCGTGCCCGCTTGGCGGTTGCGGCATAGCGGTCGATCAGCGCCGCCAGATGATCTCGGGTCTTGTGGATGTCGGTCGGATAGGCCTCGAGCATAGTCGCCTTCGACACCTCCTGCGATGTGCCGAGCGCCGTGCCGCCGAGCTGTACGGCGCGCTCCGCAATGGTGTCGACATGGCCGTCGATCTCCTCGCGGAACGTGTCGAGCATCTCATGGATGGCGATGAATTGCGGTCCCTTGACGTTCCAGTGCGCCTGCTTGGTGATCAGCGCCAGATCGATGGCGTCGGCGAGGCGGGCGTTGAGAAGATCGATACACTCTTTCTTGGCGTTGGATTGCAGGTCGTTGCGGGTGGCGATGGCATCCATGGTCGGCTCCTGTGGCGGTTGCGTCCGCCTGGTTTGAAGAGGGTGAAGTTTGTGGAAGGTCAATCGAACATGCGCGCAGACGCCCATCATCGCCGCGCGGCACAGCATCCCAAACGGCGATCTCCGACTTTCGTTCCGCTCGTCGTTTTACGCCGGCCGTTTCAAGCCCAGGTGGTCGCGCAACGTGCTGCCTTCATAATCCGTACGAAACAGCCCGCGCCGCTGCAACTCCGGCACGACAAGCGTGGCAAAGGCATTGAGTTCGCCGGGAAAATAGGACGGCATGACGTTGAAACCGTCTGCCGCGCCACCCTCGAAGCGTGCCTCGAGCTCGTCGGCGATCTGGGCCGGCGTTCCGACGACGCGCCAATGGCCGCGCGCGCCGGCGAAATGGCGGGCAAGCTGGCGAATGGACAGCTTGTCGCGGCGGGATTGCTCGATGACCAGCGCCTGCCGGCTCTGCATGCCTTCGCTGGCCGGCAGCTCCGGCAGCGGTCCGTCAATGGGATAGCGCGCGAGATCGGATATGCTGAGATAGCTGGAAAGCAGCGCGACACCGACGTCGTCCGGGATCAGTTCCTGCAATTCATCATGTTTTGCCCGGGCTTCCGCTTCGCTTGCCGCGACGACTGGCGCGACGCCGGGCATGATCTTGAGGTCGTCCGGCTTGCGCCCATAGGCAGCCAGCCGTCCCTTGAGGTCGTCGTAGAAGGCCTTCGCTTCCTCGAATGTCTGCGCCGCCGTAAAGACCACGTCGGCGGTCCGGGCGGCGAGGTCACGACCCTCGTCCGACGCTCCCGCCTGTACCATGACCGGTGAACCTTGTGGCGAGCGCGGCAGATCGAGCGGGTCGCGCACCGAAAAACTTCTGCCTTCGTGTCCACCCTGGCCTCGCCAAAGGCCGGCAACCACGGCAGCGAATTCGCGCGCCCGTCCGTAACGGTCCGCATGTGGGCGCAGACCGGTCGAGCCGAAATTGGCGGCCTCGATCTGGCTGGCCGAAGTGACAAGGTTCCAGCCGGCACGCCCGCCGCTCAGATGGTCGAGCGACAGGAAGGTCCGCGCCAGCCCGTAAGGCTCGTTGTAGCTCGTCGACGCCGTGGAGACGAGGCCGATGCGCTCCGTCTGGACGGCGAGCGCGGCAAGCAAGCTGATCGGCTCGAAGCCGATCGAGCGCGACGTTTGGCTGGCGATGTTGACATTGGCCTCGCGCACGCCGGCGGCGTCCTCGCAGAAGATCATGTCGAACTTCGCCGCCTCCGCCGTCCGCGCCAGCTGGATGTAATGGTCGATGTCGATGCCGGCCGTGACATGCGCCTGCGGATGGCGCCAGGCGGCGATGTGGTGGCCTGTCGCCCACAGGAAGGCGCCGAGCTTCATCTGGCCTCGACCGGCGCTCATTGCCGATCCTCCCCGGCAAGCCCGAGGTGGGAGCGCAGTGTCGCCGCGCTGTAGCCGGACCGGACAAGGCCGCGGCGGCGAAGCTCCGGCAGCACGAGGCCGATGAAATCGTCGAGCGCCGACGTGAGCGGCGTGTCGATGCTGAAACCGTCGCAGGCTTTCGAGCGAAAGCACTCTTCGAGCCTGTCCGCAAACATGTCCGGCGCGGCGATTATTTCGGCGCTGACGGTAACATTCATCAGCACTTTCAGCCCCTCCGGCCTGCGCCCGAAGGCAAGCGCACGACGCTTCAGCTCGCCAGCCCAGTCGATCGATCGCTCATCCAGCAGGAGGACATCGGCGGTGCGGGCGGCGATATCCATGTCGGGCTCGGACAGGCCGGACATGACCAGCACCGGCGTGTCCTGCGGCGACCGCGCCACGTTGAGCGGCCCGCGCACGGAAAAATATTCGCCCTTGTGGTCGAGAAGGTGCATCTTCTCGGGATCGAAGAAGCGGCCGCCAACTTTGTCGAACAGCAGCGCGTCTGCGTCCCAACCTTTCCACAAGCCTTGCACGATGCCGATGAATTCCTCGGCGCGCAGGCGGAAATCGTCGCCGGAAAACCCTTCCGGTCGGCTGAAATTGGCCGCCTCGCGCGGTTCGGGCATCATGCTCGCGTTCCAGCCGGCGCGGCCATGGCTGATAATATCGAGCGAAGCGAAACGGCGCGCGAGATTGTAGGGCTGGTGGGCGACCGTCAACGCTGCAGCGACGAGGCCGATCCTGCTTGTCACCGTCGCCAGGGCCGCCACCAAGGTCGTTGCTTCGAAGCGCATTTGCCGGTTCAGCCCGCCTGCAACCGGCGCGGAATCGCCGAGCAACACCATGTCCAGACCGGCCGCTTCGGCTTCTTGCACGAACCGCGTCAGCAGACTGAAGTCCAGGCCGGCGTCGGGCGGATAGGAAGGGGCGGCTTCCGGAGACAGTGAAACGGCGAGACACATGGTGGCGCCGTTGGCCATCGCTTTTCCCTGTTGAGCGAGATTCCTTGGGAATTATCTCGTCGGCTGGACGGAAAGCAACCGGCCAGCCGGCGATCATTTGCCGGCCAGAATATCCCTGATCAGCCGCTGGCAGCGCTCGGCCATGAAGTCGAGCAACAGCCGCACCTTCGGATCCTGCAGCTTTTTGTGCGGGTAGACGGCGGCAAACTGCACCGGCGTCGGCGGCGTATTGCTCAGGATCACCTTCAGCCGCTGGTCGCGGATAAACGGCTCGACCTCGAAGCGCGGCTTGTTGATGATGCCGCGGCCGGACAGCGCCCAGCCGGTCAGCACGTCGCCATCATCGGTATCGTAGGGGCCGTGCACCTCGAACTTTTGTGGCCCGTTCGGCGTCTGCAACGTCCACACATATTCGCGCGCGCCGGAATAGCGCAGCATCAGGCAATCGTGCTTCTTGCCGATCAACTCCTGCGGCTCGGTCGGCTCGCCGCGCACGTCCAGATATTGCGGAGCCGCTACCAGCACGCGCTCGCATTCCATGATGCCGCGCATCCTGAGGCTGGAATCCTCGATAATGCCCAGCCGGAAGGCAACGTCGATGCCTTCTTTCATGATATCGACATTGTGATCGGAAAGCCGGAGCCGCACCTCGATATCTGGATACCTGTCGTGGAAATCCGGGATGCCGGATGCCACCAGCCGCCGCCCGAGGCCGAGCGGCGCTGTCACCTTTATCGTGCCGCGCGGCTGGCCGGATAACGCGCTGACCGCCGCTTCCGCCTCGGTGACCGCCTCCAGCACCTGCTTGGCGCCGGAGTAGAACACCGTGCCGTGCTCGGTCGGCATCAACTGCCGCGTCGTGCGGTTGAACAGCCTGACGCCCAGGTGCTTCTCGAGCTCCTTGATCCGGTTGGAAGCGACCGCCGGCGAAATGCGCATGTCGCGCCCAGCCGCCGACAAATTGCCGAGCTCGACGACGCGGACAAAAACGGCGATGTTGTCGAGATAGGCCATGCGGCTTCCGTGGCTCTCATGTGGCTGCGTATGATCAGCCTAGTATTTTCCAATTTTTTTTGAAAGTCATCGTGCAGCTCGGCCCTTTCCGTTTGCGCTCCAGCCCGTAAAGTCAGCCGATCGGCAGGGACGATTTTTCATGATGGATTTCGCGATATTCTGGGATTGGCTGAGTTTCGCCGTGCGCTGGCTGCACGTCGTTACCGGCATCGCCTGGATTGGATCGTCCTTTTATTTCGTCGCGCTCGACCTCGGGCTGCGCCAGCGTCCGGGCATGCCTGCCGGAGCCTTCGGCGAGGAATGGCAGGTGCATGGTGGCGGCTTCTACCACGTGCAGAAATATCTGGTGGCGCCGGCCGAAATGCCCGAGCACCTGACCTGGTTCAAATGGGAATCCTACGCCACCTGGCTGTCGGGCTTCGCCATGCTGTGCGTCGTCTACTATGCCGGGGCGGACCTGTTCCTGATCGATCCGAATGTCCTTGCCATGTCGGTGCCTACAGGCATCTTGCTGTCGCTGGCGACGATCGGCGTCGGCTGGGTGGTCTACGATCTCTTGTGCCGTTCGCCGCTCGGCAACAGCGACACCGGCCTGATGCTGGTGCTGTATGGGGTGCTGGTATTCATGGCCTGGGGACTGACCCACCTGTTCACCGGTCGCGCCGCCTTCCTGCATCTTGGCGCCATCACCGCGACGATCATGTCGGCCAACGTTTTCATGGTCATTATCCCCAACCAGAAGATCGTCGTCGCCGACCTGATCGCCGGCCGCAAGCCCGATCCGAAATACGGCAAGATCGCCAAGCAGCGCTCGCTGCACAACAATTACCTGACGCTGCCGGTTTTGTTCCTGATGCTGTCGAACCATTATCCGCTGGCGTTCGGGACAGAGTTCAACTGGGTCATCGCCTCGCTGGTGTTCATCATCGGCGTGCTGATCCGGCACTATTTCAACACTAGGCATGCGCGCAAAGGCAATCCGACCTGGACCTGGCTGGCGGCGGCCGTCCTGTTCGTCGTCATCATCTGGCTGTCGACGGTGCCGAAACTGCTGACCGGCGAGGTCAAAACGTCCTCGGCGGCACAGGTCTACGTCGCCTCGGCGCATTTTCCCGCCGTGCGTGATACAGTGCTTGGCCGCTGTTCGATGTGCCACGCGGCCGAGCCGTCCTACGAGGGCATTTACCACGCGCCGAAGGGCGTGATGCTCGATACCGATGCCGGCATCGCCGAGCACGCCGGCGAGATCTACCTGCAGGCCGGGCGCAGCCACGCCATGCCGCCCGCCAACGTCACCCAGATCACCGACAAGGAACGGGCGCTGCTGGTGGCATGGTTCGAAGGCGCGGGGAAATAGCATGACCAGCACGCTGCTGCGCGGCCGCACGCTGTCGTTTTTGCGCTGGCCCGAAACCATCGACGACCATTCCGCCTGGCGTTACGAGCAAGATGGCGGCTTGCTGCTCCGCGACGGCAGGATCGTTGCCGCGGGCGCCTATGCCGAGGTCGAGAAAAAGGCGGGCGAGGGAACAAAAAAGATCGACCACAGGCCGCATCTGCTGCTGCCCGGGTTCATCGATGCGCACGCGCATTTTCCGCAGATGCAGGTCATAGCTTCCTTCGGCGCCGAGCTGCTCGACTGGCTGAACACCTACACTTTTCCGGAAGAGACCAAATTCCAGAACGCTCAGCATGGCCGCCGTATCGCCAGGCTGTTCCTGGATGAAGTATTGCGGCATGGCACGACGACAGTCGCGGCCTATTGCTCGGTACACAAGGAATCTGCCGAAGCGTTCTTTGCCGAGTCGCATGACCGCAACATGCTCAACATCGCCGGCAAGGTGATGATGGACCGCAACGCGCCGGACGGCGTGCTCGACACGCCGCAATCGGCTTATGACGACAGCAAGGCATTGATCGAGGAGTGGCACGGCAAGGGGCGCCAGCACTATGCCATCACCCCGCGCTTCGCCATCACCTCATCGCCCGAGCAATTGGAGATGGCGGGCGCGCTCTGCCGCGAATATCCTGATCTGCACATGCAGACGCATCTGTCGGAAAACCACGCCGAGATCGCCTTCACGCAGCAGCTTCATCCGCAGGCGCGCGACTATACCGATGTCTATGAGCATTACGGGCTGCTCGGGCGCAGAAGCCTGTTCGGCCATTGCATCCATCTGTCGGAACGCGAGGCGGATGCGCTTTCCGATAGCGGCTCGGTGGCGGTGTTCTGCCCGACCTCCAACCTGTTTCTCGGCTCGGGCCTCTTCGATTATCAGCGCTATCGCCGCCGCGAGAAGCCGCTTCGCATCGCCGCCGCCACCGATGTCGGCGGTGGCACCAACTATTCGATGCTGCGCACCATGGACGAGGGCTACAAGGTGGTCGCGCTGAATGGCGAGAAGCTCAATCCGTTCCAGTCTTTCTGGCAGCTGACCCGCGGCAATGCGGAGGCGCTGTCGCTTGCGGAAAAGATCGGCACGCTGGAGGAAGGCAGCGACGCCGATATCGTCGTGCTCGACGCCCGCGCGACGCCGGCGATGCGGCTGCGGGTAGAGACGGCGGACACGCTCGCCGAGGAATTGTTTCTGCTGCAGACGCTCGGCGACGACCGCGCCGTGCGCGAGGTCTATGTCGCCGGCCGGGCGGCCAAGGCAGATATAGCGGTTTAGCCGTCGTATGCGGCCGGCTTGACCGGGCAGCAGCCATCCGGCAAAGCGTGCGGCGAAGTTGACAGGGGAACGACATGGCCGTTGCGGACGACATCGCTCTGATCGAGAAACAGGAAGCCACGCTTGTCTTTTCGGCCTTCGATGAAGCCGTCGCTTTCGAGATCGGCTCGGCGATCCGCGATCGGGCTCTCAAGGAAAACCTGCCGATCATCGTCGATATCAGAACCTTCGACCGGCCGCTGTTCTATGCGGCAATGCCCGGCTCGAACGCTTCCAATCCGGACTGGGCGCGGCGCAAGATCAACGTCGTGCGGCGGTTCCTGAAAAGCACCTACCGCATGGTGCTGGAGCAGCAGCGCCCCGACCGCAGCTTCAAGCCTGGCGAGGGGCTGGACGTTGCCGACTACGTGCTGGCCGGTGGCGGCTTTCCCATCACTGTCAAGGGCGCCGGCGTCATCGGCGTGATCGCCGTCTCCGGTCTACCGGAGCGTGAGGACCATGGCGTGGTCGTCGATACCCTTTGTGAGTATCTCGGCATCAATGCGCGCGAGCTGGCATTGCCGGCGGAAGCAAAATGACAGAGGTAGACCCCAAGCCCTTTCTCATTTCGATCTTCAACGCCGCCGTTGCCGCCGCCGATCCCCAGAGGACAATCAAGGATCATTTGCCGGCAAGGCCGAAGGGCCGCACGATCGTCATCGGTGCAGGAAAAGGCTCGGCGCAGATGGCGGCGGCTTTCGAGAAAGTGTGGGACCGGCCGATCGAGGGGCTGGTCGTCACCCGCTACGGCTATGGCGCGGCCTGCCGGCGCATCGAGATCATCGAGGCGGCGCATCCGGTGCCGGATGCCGCGGGGCTCGAGGCTTCCCGGCGGCTGCTCGAAAAAGTCCAGGGACTGACTGCGGACGACCTCGTCGTGGCGCTCATTTCGGGCGGCGGCTCGGCGCTGCTGCCGTCACCAGCCGAAGGTCTGACGCTGGCCGATGAGATCGCCGTCAACGAGGCGCTGCTCGCCTCCGGCGCGCCGATCGCCGCGATGAACACCATCCGCAAACATCTTTCCTCGATCAAGGGCGGCAGGCTGGCGGCCGCCGCATATCCTGCCAAGGTGGTCTCGCTGGTTGTTTCTGATATTCCGGGCGACGATCCGGCTCTGGTCGCTTCTGGTCCGACCGTGCCGGATATAGGCAGCCGTGAGGACGCATTGGCGTCGATCGCTGCCTATGGCATGAACCTGCCGGCCTCAGTCATGGCGCATATCAATTCGCCGGCGGCCGATGCGCCGCGTCCGGACGACCCGCGTTTTGTCCGCAACGAGGTGCATCTGATCGCTTCCGCCGGCGTCTCGCTGGAAGCCGCAGCGGCCGAAGCGGAGCGCCAAGGCATTCAGGCGGTCATTCTCTCCGATTCCATCGAGGGCGAGGCGCGTGAGGTCGGCGGCGTCCACGCCGCGATCGCGCGCGAAGTGGCGACGCGCAACCGGCCGTTTGCAAAGCCGGTGCTGATCCTGTCGGGCGGCGAGACGACGGTGACCTTGCGCGCGAAAGGCAAAGGCGGCCGCAACTCGGAATTCCTGCTCGCCTTCGCCATTGGGATCAGCGGCATGGCCGGCGTCCACGCACTGGCCGCCGACACCGACGGCATAGACGGTTCGGAAGACAATGCCGGCGCCTTCGCCGACGGCTCGACGGTGTCGCGGATGCGTATGGCGGGCGTCGATGCCAAGGCCATGCTTGCCGGCAACAATGCGTGGACAGCGTTTAACGCCGTCGGCGATCTTTTCGCGCCCGGACCGACTGGGACGAACGTCAATGATTTGAGGGCGATCCTGATCAGATAGGTTCAGGCCGCCATCAGCCTTTTCACCGCTCTCATATCCTGCAGGAACCGCTCGCGTTCGGCCTGCTTGTCCGCCGGCTCGCGAATGCGCAGGATGAAGGACGGGTGGATGGTGACGAAGACACGCAAGCCATCGTCGCGCTCCACGACCGCCCCGCGCATCTTCATGATCGGCACCACCTTGCCGAGCAGCGCCTGCGCCGCCGTTGCGCCGAGCGCTACCGCCAGATTGGGCTTGATCAGATCGATTTCCTTGTCGAGCCACCAGCGGCAAGCCTGCACCTCGCCGGCGTTCGGCTTGGAGTGGATGCGCCGCTTGCCGCGCGGCTCGAATTTGAAATGCTTGACCGCGTTGGTGACGTAGACTTTCAGCCGATCGACGCCGGCATCGTCCAGGATCGCGTCGAACACCTTGCCCGCCGGACCGACGAAGGGCTTGCCCGCCAGGTCCTCCTGGTCGCCCGGCTGTTCGCCGACGAAGATCACCTTAGCTTTATCAGGGCCCTCACCGAACACAGTCTGCGTGGCGTCGTGCCATAGCGGACAGCGGCGGCAGATCTTGGCCGTTTCGCGCAGTTCAGGAATCGTCCTGGCGTCGATTTCTGTCGTTTCCGGGGATTTGCCGGTCGGCAAGCCTCTCGACTCCACCTTGGCATGGTGCGACGTGGGGGTCGTCTGCATCCTGGCGATCATGGCTAAGGCGGCCTTGTCCGCTTCTGTGATCAGAACCGGAATGAGCGAAGCCGCCGGAAGGTTCCTTCAAAACTGGTCCGGTCGGAACTTCGCCGAGCGAAGACTCTGCCGAACAGGGCCCTACACCTCGTGCAGATAGAGGTGATAATCCAGTTCGCTGACCGTGCGCGCCACGCGCAGATATTCCGCCTGCTTGATCGCCACGAACGTCCGGTGCAGGTCTTCGCCCAATGCGCCCTTGAGGAAGGTCGACGCCCTTGCCGCCTCGATCGCGGCACGCCAGTCGACCGGCATCGTCGTGCGCGTGACGGCCGATTCGTAGCCATTGCCGGTGGTTTCGGGACCGGGATCGAGGCCCTCGTCAAGGCCTTTGACGATGCCTGCCAGCACCGTTGCTGCCACCAGGTAAGGATTCGCGTCGACGCCCGATGGCCGGTGCTCGATGCGGCGGTTCTTGGCATCGCCGGCCGGCACACGCAGTGCCACCGAACGGTTGTTGACGCCCCAGGTCGGCGCCACCGGCGCATAGGATTGCGAGACGAAGCGCCGCCATGAGTTGGCGTGCGGCGCAAAGACCAGCATCGATTCCGCCATCGTCTGGATCAGTCCGCCGAGCCCGCGCAGCAGCGGCAGCGACCAGCTTTCGCCGCCGGTTTCGGCAAAGACGTTCTTGCCGGCATCGTCCAGCAGCGAGACATGAAAATGCATGCCAGAGCCGGCATACTTCTCGATCGGCTTGGCCATGAAGCAAGCGGTGACACCATGCCGACGTGCCTGCGCCCGCACCAGACGCTTGAGCATGACGAGATCGTCGGCCGCCCGCATCACGTCCTTGCGGTAGTTGAGCGTCAGCTCGTACTGGCCGGGCGCATATTCCGAGATGACCGTCTCGGCCGGGATGCCTTGCACCTTGGCTGCGGCGTAGATGTCGGAAAACAGCGGCTCCATGCCGTGCAGATGGTCGACGGAATAGACCTCCGTCTTGGCCGAGCGGCGTCCGTCGAGCACCGCGTGCGCCGGCTGCACCTTACCTTCGGCATCGCGCTCGTTGGCGAGCAGGAAGAATTCGAGCTCGAAGGCGCCAGCCGGATGCAGGCCCTTGGCCGCGAGGATGTCTACCTGGCGGGCGAGTGCCAGCCGCGGGTCGGACGACATCGGCTGGCCATCGAGATGGTACATCGCCATCAGCACCTGGCCGCGCGGCGGCTGGGTGCCGAACAGCGGCACCAGTGTGCCGGGGATCGGCCACGCCCGCAGGTCGCCGTCGCCCGTCGTCCAGATCAGCCCGGTCTCGTGAACATCCTCGCCGGTGATGTCGAGGCCGAGGATCGAGATCGGCATGTGCCGGCCACCCTCGAAGATGCTCATCAACTCGTGCCGGCGCACGATCTTGCCGCGCCCGACGCCATTGGCGTCGGTCAGCACGATGTCGAACGCTTCGATCTCGGGATGAGCGTCGAGAAAGGCCTGCGCCTCGGCGGGCGTCGAGCCCGAAGGGGATGCCGTGACCAGGTTCAAACTTTGCTTGGGCGCTTGTTTCATGCCGCAAGCTTGTCTCACGCCGTAAGCTTTGCCGCAACCGCGCCGAAGGCAGTGATCAGCCGGTTCACCTGGGCAACGCTGGTCGCAGGAGAGATCAGCATCATGTTGTGGAAGGGTGCGATCAGCACGCCGCGATTGACCAGCGCAACGTGGACCGCCGCCTCGAGCTCCGGTGCATGCGCAGCTTCCGCCTCGCCGCCATTCCTCAACGGGCCCGGCGCGCAGATGAACTCGACGCGGGCGCCGACGCGAGCAACATGCCAGGGCAGACGATAGCGATCGATGACGGCAGTCAGCCCGGCGTCGAGCCGCCGCGCCAGATGGTCCATATGGCTGTAGTTCTCATCGGTCATGACGTATTCCAGCGTGGCGCGCATCGCTGCGAATTGCAGCGGATTGGCCGACAGCGTTGTCCCCATGCCGGAGTAGCCGGGCTCTTTCCGGCTGATATAAGCGGCATAGCGGGCCGCAACGTCTTCGCTCATCCCCCAGACGCTCGCCGGTACGCCGCCGGCAATCGGCTTGCCCAGCACGAACAGGTCCGGTTCCAGCCCGTATTTGCTTGTATAGCCACCGGGACCGGTCGAGATCGTGTGCGTCTCGTCGATTAGAAGCAGCGTGCCGGTCGCACGGGTGAGACGCCGCAAGCTATCATGAAAGCCGGCTTCGGGCAGCACCATGCAGGAATTGGTCAGCACCGGCTCGGCGATGACACAGGCGACATCGTGGCCCCGGAGTGCCGCGTCGAGCGCCGGCAGATCGTTGAACTCGACGACATCAGTCGCGCGCGTCAGGTCGCGGAACTCGCCGGCCAGTCCCGGTCGATTCACCGCTTTCCCGGCGACCAGCCGCACCATCGTCTCGTCGACCGAGCCATGATAGCAGCCGTTGAAGACCAGTATCTTCTCCCGGCCGGTAACGGCGCGGGCAACGCGCAGCGCGAAGCGGTTGGCATCGGTCGCCGTCGTCGCGATCTGCCACAACGGCAAACCGAAACGCTGCTGCAGCAGCGGCCCGATGGCGAGCGCGTCCTCGGCAGGCAGCATGTAGGTCAGGCCGCGTCCGGCCTGCCGGCGGATGGCGCGTGCGACCGACGGCGGCGAATGACCGAACATCGAACCGGTGTCGCCAAGGCAGAAATCGTCGAGCCGGTTGCCGTCGATATCTCTGATGATGGCGCCCCTGGCACTATCGACGAGGATCGGGAACGGCGTCGGCCAGTCGTTCATCCAATGCATCGGCACGCCGCCGAAGAAGCCGGGCAGGCCATGGCCGATTTTCGCCATCGATTTTGGCCGCGCCCGGCGGAAGACTTCTGCCTCGGTCGCGCGCAACTCGGCGATCCGGGCCGGGCCGATGCCGCCGATGGAAGTCTTTGAATGGTTGATTACGTTCATGGCGGCCCTCTCAGTCGCACTTTAGACAATCGGCATCCGCCACCGCAATTGGCCGGGCGGCTGCCCTGTGTTGGGTCAGCGGTCATTTGAATGAAAACAGGCGCTTGACCGCGAGCCGCCTTCGGGCGCCAATGGTTCGGCTGGAGGGGACAGGATGGTGCGGGCGATCGTCTGCGCAGCAACGCTGCTGTCGTCGGTTGGTGCGGCTCTGGCGTCCGGCGGCATCTGGTGTTCCGCCGAGGATGCAGCCGTCAAATTTCAGGTCGGTGCCGGGGTCACCAGAGGCATGGGCGGGCCGACCTTCAATTTTAGCGGCGAGCTCGAAATTCTGGGCAGGCCGGCTGGCGACAGTCTGCGCAAGACGGTATTCGGGGATCAGAACCTCACGCAATATTGGCTCGACAACAAGGAATTGCGGCTGCTCGTCTACCATGAACGGCAGGTCGAAAACGCCTACGGCTATGTCGAACTGGCGATCCTGACCAAGGCCAGCGATGAAGGCGTCTATGACGGCCGCTATTTGCTCTCAATCTATGATGTCACGGCCGATGCCGAAAAGGACGGCAAACCGGCTGAATTGACCGGCAAAGTATCCTGCGGAGCCGAGTAAGTAACAGGCTACGCCGAAATATCGATGACGCCGCAGTCGCCCGTGGCGCTGCCGAAGGCGACGCGTCGCTCTTCCTTGTCCCACATCATCGAGGTGACGGCGCCCTTGCCCGGCCGGCGCAACAGCACTTCCCTGGCGTCCGCGAAGCGCACCGCCATCACCATGCCGTCATCATAGCCGATGGCAACGACGTCCTGGCTCGGGTGACAGGCGACGGAGGTGACCATCGCATTGCCGCGCGTGCCGAGTTCCAGCGGCGCCTTGCCCATCGGCCCGTCCTTGCCGGAAAACGGCCAGACGATCGCTGCCGGCGCGCCGGAACTCGCCAGCCATTTGCCCTTGGCGCTCCACGACAGGCTTTTGACCTTGCCGGGGTAGCCGGACATCCGCATGTGCTTGCCGTCGGCGAGCTTCCAGCCATGCAGCGCGTTTTCCTGCATGGTGGTGACGACGAAGCCGCCGTCCGGCGAGAAGGTGATGCCGGTGTGGGCGCCGGCCCATTCGAGCTCGACCGGCTTGCCGTCGGCAGCCGGGAAATGCAGCGTCGCGCCATTGTAGCGGGCAACGCCGAAGCGCATGCCCTTGGGCGAGAAGGCAAGCCCCTCGACCGAGCGCGGATGCGAGAATTCCCTGGCTTTGCCATCGGCAAAGCGCACATGGGCAATCTTGCCCGAAGCATAGGCAACAGCGCCTTGCGGCCCGGCGGCGACGCTGGTTATCCATTTTTTGCCTGCGGTCGCCAATTCCGCTGTATTGCCGCCTGCAGTCACGGCAAAGATCCTGCCGTCCTCACCACCGGTGATCAGCCGGTCGTTTACCGCATCATGGAAGGCGGCGAGCATTCCGTCATTGGCCTGCACCGTCTTGTGGCCGTGGTCGAGCCGATGGATTGTGCCGTCAGCCAGCGCAAAATGCGGCACGTCGCCGAGGAATACGGCGGCGAGGCAGTGGCCTTCGAGATCGAGCGGGGCGACTGTCGGCATGAGAGATCATTCCGTTTGAGATTTCTGCTGCCTCACCCTTAAGGGGTTGAGCTGCGGGTCTCAACCCGTGCTTCGGATCGTCGTGAGGATAGACCGCCAGCGTTGCGGACTACCCCTTCTCCCACAAGGGAGAAGGAAGAAAGGGCAGCTAAATCAAGCGGCCTGGCAGGCCTCGAAGCTTGTCTTCAGCCGCTCGGCGTCGAGTTCGCGACCGATGAACACCAGGCGGCTCTCGTGCTTCTCGCCGTCCTTCCAGGCGCGCTGGTGGTCGCCTTCGATGATCATGTGCACGCCCTGGATGACATAGCGCTCGTCATCGCCTTTCAGCGCAATGATCCCTTTCAGCCGCAGGACGTTAGGGCCTTCCATCTGGGTGACCTTCTCGATCCACGGGAAGAACTTTTTCGGGTCCATCTCGCCGCCGCGCAGCGACACCGACTGCACGGTCACGTCATGGATGTCGGAAGGGTGCGCATGATGATGATGCCCGTCATGATCGTGGCCGTCGTGATCATGGGGATGGTGGTCATGATCATGATGGTCGTGATCGTCATGCGCCTCAAGGAAGTGCGGATCATTCTCCAGCGCCCGGGACAGGTCGAACGCACCGCGATCGAGCACCTCGGACAGCGCCACGCCGGCGCGTGTGGTGCGATGGATGCGTGCCGCCGGGTTGATGGCGCGGATCGTCGCCTCCACCTTGCTGAGCTCTTCCGGCGTAACCAGGTCGGTCTTGTTGAGCACGACGACATCGGCAAAGGCGATCTGGTCCTCGGCCTCGCGGGAATCCTTGAGGCGCAGCGGCAGGTGCTTGGCGTCGACCAGCGCCACCACCGCATCGAGCCTGGTCTTGGAACGCACGTCGTCGTCCATGAAGAAGGTTTGTGCTACCGGCACGGGATCGGCGAGGCCGGTGGTCTCGACGACGATGGCGTCGAAGCGGCCGGGCCTGCGCATCAGGCCTTCGACGACGCGGATCAGGTCGCCGCGCACGGTGCAGCAGACGCAGCCATTGTTCATCTCGTAGATTTCCTCGTCGGATTCCACGATCAGCTCGTTGTCGATGCCGATCTCGCCGAATTCATTGACGATGACGGCGTAGCGCTTGCCGTGGTTTTCCGAAAGGATGCGGTTGAGCAGTGTCGTCTTGCCGGCGCCGAGATAGCCGGTGAGGACGGTTACTGGGATCTGCGTCTGTGCGTCGCTCATATTGTGCCTCGAATAGGGATTGTCGGCTCCATATAGGACGTGTGCTCGGCTTTTGCACGAGGCAAACCGGTGGGCCAAAGAGAGGCCGGTATTGCCGAACTTTCCTCACATTGCCGAACTTTCATTGGCGCGGGCTGGCGGTAGGGCCTAGATAGGCCGAGGATCATTTACGGGGGCTGTTCGCACTGAAGAGGCGCCAGATGTCCGACAAGTCCTTGCCACTAAGCCGTCGGCAGGCGCTCGGTCTCGTTGCGGTCACCGCTGGCGGCATATTCCTGCCCGCCGGCGCGAGGGCCGGGCAGGTTTCGCCCTATGCCGGGCTTGCATTGTTCGAAGCCGGTGCCGGCGTCTGCGCCATCACGCCCGAGGTCACCGAAGGGCCGTTCTATTTCGACCCAAAGCTCGAACGCGCCAATATCAACGAGGGCAAGAAGGGCATCGCCCTCAATGTGCGGCTGCAAATCGTCGACGCCGCCTGCCGGCCGCTTCCCGGCGCTCGCGTCGATGTTTGGCATTGCGACGCCCAGGGCGCCTATTCCGGCTATCCCGGACAGGGCGACGGTCAGGATGTCGACACGTCCGGCCAGAGCTTTCTCCGGGGCTGGCAGAGAACCGATGAAAGCGGCATTGCTTCTTTCGCCACCATCTATCCCGGCTGGTATCGCGGCCGCACCACTCACATCCACTTCAAGATCTTTCCCGACGACCGCTCGGTGATGACCGGCCAGATGTTTTTCCCCGACAGCCTCAGCGAGCAGATATTCGCCACCGTCGCGCCCTATAACGACCGTCCCGGCAAACGCGACACATCGAACGCGCGGGATGGCATTGCGCGGCAGGCCGGGCCGCTGTCGCAGGCAGCGCTGCGAGAAATGGCGGACGCCTATCAGGCCTTGATGGTGGTCGCGGTGAAGGCCGGTTGAGAACGCCTCGTCACGTCCCCATCCAGCCATTGCGGAAAGTCGTTTGTCATCTAACTGAAATAAACATCTGGCATTAGCCACGGCGAATACCGCGATGCTTGCCGGCAAAGCTATTTTTCGAGCCGGAATGTTTTCGATCGTCATTGCCAACCGGCGGCATGCTTTTATGCAGTCCGCACCGGTTCGGCCGAGGAGGGATGAGCATGGCCAAGGCGGACAAGACTGCAACAATGAGCCGGCTGCATTCAGCGGCGCGGCTGGCGCGCACGGCGCTCGCCGCCCGGCTTCTGGCGCATGGTTTCTATGCCGGCCAGGACCAGATCATGCTGGCGCTCGACCGCGACGACGGGCAGACGCCCGGCAACCTTGCCGGCCGCCTCGGCGTGCGTCCGCCGACCATCACCAAGACCATCAACCGGCTGCAGGCGCAGGGTTTTCTGGAAAAGCGGGCCTCGTCCGCCGATGCCCGCCAGGCGCATATTTTCCTCACCGACACCGGCCGCGAAATCATCTACGCCATCGAGAAATCGGTGAAGAAGACCGAAAAGCAGGCATTGAAGGGTCTCGACAAGAAGGATCAGAAAGCGCTGTTCAAGCTGCTTGCGCGTGTCGAGGCGAACCTGTCGAACGGCGAAATGGTGCTCCCGGATGACGAACTGGATATCGAGGACAAAATCCTTGAATAAGGTCACGCGTTCGCCGCTGACGGCCGTCGCGTCAGTGCCGACCAGCGTCCCGGCGTGACGCCGAACGCCTTCTTGAAATGTCGATTGAAATGGCTTTGGTCGCTGAAGCCGGCCGCGATGGCGATCTCTGCCAACGGTTCGTTGGCTTCGATCATACGGCGGGCTCGCTGAAGCCGGCGCATCAACAAGAACCGGTGCGGGCTGGTCGAGAAAGTGGCGCGGAAATGCCGCGACAGGGCATAACGGTCCAACCCGGTGATCGCCTCCAATTCATCCGAACGTACAATCCGCGCGACATTTTCCTCGAGATAGTCACGCGCCAGGCTGGCGGCGCGCCACGCAGTTTTCGCTACCGGTTTCGCCGGTTGACCGGCGTGCCGGGCCAGGCTTTGAATAAGCTGCGCCATGAAATCGACGACAAACAGCTCGTCCAGTTCCTGATCCAGCGGCCCGAGCGCCGAAAGTAGCGTCGCGCGGAGATCGCGGTCTGTCACCACGGCATTCCCGACGAATGGCAGTGATCCGCCGCCGAGACAATCGAGCATCAGGGACGGCTCCAAATACAGCATTCTGTATCGCAAGCCGTCTTCGGTGCCAGCACCGCCATCGTGCAGTTCGTCGGGATGAAGGATAATGATCTGGCCAGGCAAGCTCTGATGCGTTTCGCCGCGATAGCGGAAGCGCTGCACGCCATAAAGCGTCACCCCAATCGCATAGGTGTCGTGGCGATGGAGATCGAAGGCATTGCCCTGGAACCGGGCCTCGATGCGTTCCATGCCGGCAGCACGGGGTGCCGGTACGATGCAGTTCTCGGCTGCTTCCACGCACAAACGTCCAAGACCCTGAAAGGCTTCCCGGTCTAGATCGTGCGCCATTGCTTCACTCGCAGCCTCGGATTGGCCCCCTTTCGGATTGGAAACTGTCGCATGTTCGATACGAAATTTGCAATCGTGCTCAAGGATGATCTTCCCGTCTGGCAAAAGCTCAACGTCACCGCCTTTCTGACCAGCGGCATCGTCGCGCAGTTTCCCGACATTATCGGCGACCCCTACCGTGATCGCGCCGGCACTATCTACAACCCGCTATCGATCCAGCCGGTCATCGTGCTTTCGGCGGACGGCCAGACGCTCGGCGCGATCCAGCGGCGGGCGCTGGAGCGTAGTGTGACGGTCTCGCTCTATGTCGAAGAAATGTTTTCGACTGGGTATGATCTGGCCAACCGTGCCGTCTTTGCCGAATTTGCGCCGGAGGATGCCAAGGTGGTCGGCATCGCGCTTCGCGCCGAAAAGAAGCTCGTCGACAAGATCACCAAGGGTGCCCGCATGCACACCTGACTCTTCGGCCACCAGGGACAAAAACTGAGCCTGGTCGGCGGCTGTCGTTGTACCAGCCTGTTTTGGCTTGCCGGCAGGCGACAATTGCCGCATTGGTGAAGGACTGCCTTGCTTCCCGTCCGGCCTGAAATTGAATACTCCCCCAAGACATGACGAAAGCGCGACGTCGCCGGCGGCGATCCTGTGCATGATTTCCGTCTACGTGTTTTTCACCTTTCTCGACACCAGCAGCAAATACCTTGTCCTGGCCGGCGTCTCGGCGCTGATCGTCGCCTGGACCCGCTTCGCGGTCCATGTCCTGATCGTCGGCGTCTTTCTGCGCGGATGGCGTGAGCCGCTGCGCTTTCGTCCCGCCAACCTGCCGGCGCACATCACGCGCGGTCTCCTCCTGTTCGGATCGACGATATGCAACATTCTGGCGCTGCGGACGCTGCAGCTGGCGGAAACCACCTCGATCTACTTCTTCGGCCCGATGGTGATCACCGCGCTTGCCGGTCCGTTGCTAGGGGAATGGGCCGGCTGGCGGCGTTGGCTGGCGATCATGAGCGGCTTTGTCGGCGTCCTCATCATTACCCGGCCGGGCATCGGGGTTGTTGGCGTCGGCCATCTCTTTGCGCTCGGCTCGATGCTATCGAACAGTTTTTACGTCATCATGACGCGCCGCATGTCCGCGACGGAAACCTCGGAAAGCCTGATCCTGTTTTCGGCGTTGGCGCCGGCCGTGCTGCTGCTGCCGACACTGCCGTTTTCGCTTTCGCTGCCGCAGGATGGCTGGCACTGGTTCATATTGCTGATGCTTGGCGTTTTCGGCGCCCTTGGCCATTGGCTTCTTGTGCAGGCCTATCGCCTTGCCACCACCACGGCTCTGGCCCCCTATCCATATTCGCAGATGATCTGGATGATCGTCTCCGGCTTGATCGTCTTCAACCAGTTTCCCGATCGCTGGACGCTGGCCGGTGCCACAGTCATCGTCGCCAGCGGCCTCTACATCGTCCACCGCGAGCACCGGCTTCGCTTGCTCAACCGCGCGACGCTGGACGCGGAGGCGGAAGCGCTGGCAAAAAAACTTTGATTTGCTCGGGATCGATGGCATAAGAGCCGGCCTTTAAACAGTTTAAATTGCTTCAGGAGCGCAGGGCGCTGGCACAGAAGATCAAGCTTTCGACCATCGCGGATGCGCTCGGCGTGTCCACGGCCACGGTCTCGCTGGCCTTGCGCGACAGCCCGCTGGTCGCCGGCGGCACCCGCGACCGCATCAAGGAACATGCCCGCGCCATCGGCTATATCTACAACCGCCGCGCCGCCAGCCTGCGCACCTCGCGCTCGGGCATAGTCGGCGTCGTCGTCCACGACATCATGAACCCGTTCTTTGCCGAAATATTGCGTTCGATCGAGAGCGAGCTCGACCGCAGCCGGCAAACGTTCATCCTGTCGAACCACTACGACCAACTCGAGAAACAACGCACCTTCATCGACACGCTTCTGCAGCTGGGCGCCGACGGCGTCATCATGTCGCCGGCCATCGGCACGCCGCCCGAAGACATAATCATGGCCGAGGAGAACGGTCTCCCGGCAGTGCTGATTGCACGCACCGTCGAAGGTGCCGACGTGCCGGTGTTTCGCGGCGACGATGCCTATGGCACCGGGCTTGCCACCAATCATCTGATCTCGCTTGGCCACAAGCGCATTGCCATGATCGGCGGCACCGACCAGACCTCGACCGGCCGCGATCGCTATCAGGGATATGTCAACGCTATGGAGTCGGCAGGGCTTGAGGTCAGGCCATCCTGGCGCATCGCCGGCCCGCGCACCAAGCAGGCGGGCTTCGAGGCTGCCGGGCAGTTCCTTGCGCTAAAGGACAGGCCGACCGCGGCCTGCTGCTGGAACGACCTCGTCGCCATCGGCCTGATGAACGGCATTGCGCGCGCCGGTCTGGTGCCGGGCATCGACATCTCCGTTACCGGCTATGACGACCTCGAGGAGGCGGCGATCGCGACGCCAGCGCTAACCACGGTCTGGAACGGCCAGCGCGAGGTTGGCCGCCGCGCCGCCAGCGCGCTGCTCGACAAACTCAACGGACAGACGGTGCGGCCGTCGCAGGAACTGATCAAGCCGGAACTGCATGTGCGCCAGTCGACCGGCAAACCGGTGGAACGTGCATGACAAAAACCGAACAGCAAGCTGTCGCCATTCTGGTGCCGGGCCAGTTCAACGATCATGCGGTCGGCCGCATCGACGGGGCGTTCAGCCGCGTCCGGACCGAACGCGCCGATCCGTCGCTGGTCACCGACGAGATGCGCCGTACGGTGCGCGGCATAGCCGCCTTTGGCGGCATAAGCGCCGCGTTGATGGACGCGCTGCCAAAGCTCGAGATTATCGCCAATTTCGGCGTCGGCTATGATTCTGTCGATGTCCGCCACGCCGCACAGCGCGGCATCATGGTCACCAACACACCGGATGTGCTGACCGAAGAGGTCGCCGATACGGCGCTCGGCCTGTTGATCAATACCGTCCGCGAACTGCCGCGCGCCGAAGTCTGGCTGCGCGACGGAAGTTGGCTGCGCAACGGCAATTATCCGCTGAGCCGGCTGACTTTGCGCGGTCGCCATATCGGCATCTTCGGCATGGGCCGCATCGGCCTCGCCATTGCCCGCCGGCTCGATGCTTTCGGGCTGTCCATTGCCTATCACAACCGGCGCCGCGTCGAAGGCCTGTCCTATGACTATCACCCGACGCTGAAAGGTCTCGCCGAGGCGGTCGACACGCTGATCTCGGTGGCGCCCGGCGGGGCTTCGACGGAAAAGGCAGTCAATGCCGAAATCCTCTCGGCCCTTGGGCCGAACGGCGTTTTCGTCAACATCGGCCGGGGCAGCACGGTCGACGAATCAGCCCTTGCCGCCGCACTTGCCAGCGGCAGCATCGCCGCTGCCGGGCTAGACGTCTTTGCCGACGAGCCGAATGTGCCAGCGGCGTTGCTTGCCGCGCCCAACACCTCGCTTTTGCCGCATGTTGGCTCCGCCTCGCAGCACACCCGCCGCGCCATGGCGGACCTGTGCGTCGACAATCTGGTTTCCTGGTTTTCGCAAGGAAAGCCGCTGACGCCGGTCCCCGAGACCGCAAACGTCAAGGCGAGGCCGTGACCGCCATATTTGTTAACTTCAGCTTAACCCTTCGGAATCATTCTGCTTCCTTCGCTAGTGTACGTCCGCTTGACAGCACATGACAGCAAGATGAAGCGCGCCTCCTGATCTCTTCGAACGCGGCGCGCTTGAAATGCGCGGAGAAACAGGATGAAAACGCTTCCTGCATTGATGGCGGTTGCTGTGCTGTTCGGCAGCGTCCAGCTGTTTTACGCCGGTAGCGGTCAAAGCCGCGCAGCCAGTGAGTCAACACCTTCGTCCGGCAACTACAGGCTAGTAGCCAATGGCGACGAGGCCTCTTGTGCAGTCAGCCGCGGCGCCGAGATTTCGCAAGGCTTGTCGCTGTTGACGGTTGCCGCAAATTGCCGCCGGGTGTTGCCCGGTGTCGAGCAGGCGAAGTTCTGGCGAGAGCAGGATGACGGTACGGTCACCTTCAGCGCTAACGGCACCGATCCGATCGTCATGTTCTCAGTCGCCGACGGCGATGGTTACGAATCCTACGCGCCGGCGCTGCCGCTGCTGACGCTCGCGTCGGCCGGCAACTAGCGAGCGCGGCAAGACTATTCTGCCGCGGCGCGCGCGCCCGATTTCGCCGCCTGATGCAGGCGCACCGCATCGCCGAATGCGCGAAATATCTTTACCGAGATGCTGTCCGATTTGACCCAGTATTCGGGATGCCACTGGACGCCGACGGCGAAAGCCCGTGCATCGCGCACCGAAACCGCCTCGACAGTGCCGTCGGCGGCGACCGCTTCGACCTGCAGCTTTGGGCCAAGCCGGTCGACCGCCTGGCGATGCACCGAATTGACCATGATGTCGCCGGCGCCGAAGACCCCGGCCAGGCAGCTGCCGGGTTTTATCGACACGCTCTGGCGGATGGCGAAGCGTTCGTCCTGATTGTCGCTTGCCGGCGCACGATGGTCGAGCGAACCGGCGCGTTCCTGGATTTCGGTGGCCAGCGTGCCACCCAGCGCCACATTCATCTCCTGGATGCCGCGGCAGATGGCGAGCAGCGGTACTCCGCGCTCCACCGCCCGGCGGATCAGCGGCAGCGTGGTGGCGTCTCGGGCGGGGTCGTAGGGACCATTGGCTTCGCTGGCGTCACCGCCATAGAGCGAGGGATGAACGTTGGACTTCGAACCGGTGACCATGACGCCATCGACGGCGGAAAGCAGTTCATCGAAGTCGAGCCGGTCGCCGAAGGACGGTACCAGCAGCGGGAACACGCCTGCACCCGAAAGCGCCGCTTCAAGATATTGCTGCGGCGCGGCATGCCAGGTGTAATTGTCGAACTGGCGGACGTCGGTCGATATGGCGACGAGCGGCTGGTGCATTTGGTCCGGATTCCATCGGGTGCAGTAAATTGTCCTGCATGCAAAATAGGCGATCCGAAGGCGCATTTCCATGGCAAGTTTCGGCGTGTCGCGTAGGCCAGTTAATCGACCTTAGACTATAGTTGCAAGATCTGCCCCAACGCCGTGAATTTCCCCGAAATGCGCCACTCAAACCGGGCTGCCGCGCTGGACTCGACTCCTTGCCTGTGTATTGTCGGCTCGAAGCCGATCCGGGCGCCGAAGCGTCCCGAATGTCGGTCAGTGGATCCAAAAGGGAGGAACTTCATGGATCGTCGTTCGTTCATCCGCAAGGCCGGCACCGCCGGCGTTGGCGCCGCGGCCGCTGCCGCGACACTTGCCGCGCCGGCCATCGCCCAGTCCAATCCGAAAGTGACCTGGCGGCTGGCGTCGTCCTTCCCGAAGTCGCTCGATACGATCTATGGCGGTGCTGAAGTGTTTTCCAAGATGCTGTCGGAGGCGACCGACGGCAACTTCCAGGTTCAGGTCTTTGCCGCCGGCGAACTCGTTCCCGGCCTGCAGGCCGCCGATGCCACCACAGCCGGCACGGTCGAGGCCTGCCATACGGTGGCATACTATTACTGGGGTAAGGACCCGACCTGGGCGCTGGGAGCGGCGGTTCCGTTCTCACTCAACGCGCGCGGCATCAACGCTTGGCACTATCATGGCGGCGGTATCGATCTGTTCAACGAGTTCCTGGCGACGCAGGGTTTGTTCGGACTGCCGGGCGGCAATACCGGCGTGCAGATGGGCGGCTGGTTCCGCAAGGAGATCAAAACGGTCGCCGACCTTTCCGGCCTCAAGATGCGTATCGGTGGTTTTGCCGGCAAAGTGGTGCAAAGGCTCGGCGTGGTTCCGCAGCAGATCGCCGGTGGCGACATTTATCCGGCGCTGGAAAAAGGCACGATCGATGCCGCCGAATGGGTCGGCCCCTACGACGACGAGAAGCTCGGCTTCTACAAGGTTGCGCCCTATTACTACTATCCCGGCTGGTGGGAAGGTGGACCGACCGTCCACCTGATGTTCAACAAGGCGAAATACGACGAACTTTCGCCGGCCTACAAGTCGCTGGTGCATACTGCCGCTCAAGCGGCCGACGCCAACATGCTGCAGAAATACGACTACCTCAATCCGGCGGCGGTTAAGCGGCTGGTTGCCGGCGGGGCCAAGTTGAGCCCGTTCAGCCAAGAGATCATGGCCGCCTGTTTCGAAAAGGCCAACGAAGTCTATGCCGAGATGGAAGCCTCGAACGCGCCGTTCAAGAAGATCTGGGACTCGATCAAGGCGTTCCGCAAGGAGCATTATCTCTGGGCGCAGGTGGCCGAGTACAACTACGACACCTTCATGATGGTCCAGCAGCGCAACAGCAAGCTCTAGACATTCTGCGACGCCGAGTGGCTCCGCTCGGCGTCGCAGAAATGGACTAAAACAAAGCGGATGCCCGGTTTTATTGGCATTCCGCTCCAGGCCGGCGTTTGATCGTCCCTTGTCAAAGGACCCCGGGCCACGCCCCGCGGTCATTCCCCGTCAGCCTTCCGACGCTCTGACTTCCACCAATATCCCACCCGGCGCATGGCAATAGAACGTAATCGACGTGATGCGGCCGGGTATCAGCTGCTGGACCTCACCCGGTTGTTGGCCGGCGTCGGCATAGGTGGAGGGGTCGCCTTTCCCCGGCTTCATCAGCCCGGCTTTATCAGATTGAGGATGAAGCCATCGATGCGACGCAGAACCGCGAAGCCTGCCGGTGGCAACTGGCCCGATGGATCAGCCCTGAGGCACTACCAGGACTTTGACCTCGCCTGGCGCCGGCGGGTTGGCAATGATCGCCACCGCCTCGTCGAGGCTGACTTGTCGCGATATCAGCCGATCTACTTCGATCGCCCCCGAGGCGATAAGATCGGCGGCCCGGCGATGGGTAAAGGGGTTGAGGAAGGAGCCCAGGACCTTCAACTCGCGGAACAGCAGGTCGAACGGTTCGAACGCCGCTTTCATGCCTTGCGGCATCACGCCGACGACGACAATTGTGCCGCCCGCTTTGGCCAGCCGCATCGACTGCTCGACGGTGTCTTTCACGCCGGCGCATTCGAACACCACGTCGACGCCGCCCGGCATCAAACCCGACCGGCCGACGATCGCGTCGGTGACGTCGGAAGCACTGGGATCGACCGTCGCCGTTGCGCCCAGTTCCTCGGCGAGAGCCCGCCGCGAGGCCTGACGCGTCGACAGGATGATCGTCGTCGCACCGGCGAGCTTTGCCAGCTGAACGGTGAGCAGGCCGATCACGCCGCCGCCGAGTACCGCGACCGACGAGCCCGGTTTGATCGCGGCAAGGTCCACGCCATGCAGGCAGCAGCCGAGCGGCTCGCAGAACGCGCCATGCGTCGGCGCCAGATTGCCTGGCAAAACGAAGGCCTGTTTCTGCGGCAGGACAAGATATTCGGCAAAGCCGCCATCGCGATGGATACCGATGGCGCGCAAATTGCTGCAGAGATTGACCCGGCCGGTCTGGCAATGCGCGCACCGGCCGCAGGCGATGTTAGGATCGCCGGTAACGCGGTCGCCGACGGAAAAGCCGGATACGGCAGGTCCGATCGCCTCGACGATGCCGGAGAACTCATGCCCGAGCGTCACCGGCGGCGTGCACGGGAATTCACCATGGAAAAGATGCCGGTCGGTGCCGCAGACGCCGCACGCCTCGATCCGCACCAGCAGCTCGCCCGGCCCGGCGGTCGGTTTCTCGACCTCGCACACGGCGAGGCTCCCCACTCGCTCCAGTCGCACCGCCTTCATGGCTGCCGGGCCTTCTTCAATTGAAACTCGGTGGTTGCGACAGATCGATTGCCGGGGCCGCCGGTTTCGCGGGCGGTTTTTCGTCGAAGCTCGGCGGCTGCGACAAATCCGGTGTGGAAGGTGAGGCCGGGGCAGTGCCGCCGTTGGCCGGCGGCGTGCCAAGCGGCGACAAGCCGATGCCAGGCGTTTCCGGCACCTGGTAGTTGATGGTGCCCGGATCGACGACGGTGCCTTTATAGTGCATCACCATCTGCGGGAAGGCGATGGTCAGGCCGATCATGATCACCTGGATGCAGACGAACGGCACCGCGCCCCAATAGATCTGCCCTGTGGTGACCGGCGCGATCTGCTTGCCGCTGAGCCGGTCGAGATAGGGCACGCGCGCGGCGACCGAGCGCAGATAAAACAGAGCGAAGCCGAAGGGTGGATGCATGAAGGAGGTCTGCATGTTGACGCCTAAAAGCACGCCGAACCAGATCAGATCGATGCCGAGCTTGTCAGCCGCTGGCGCCAAAAGCGGCACGATGATGAAGGCAAGCTCGAAAAAGTCGAGGAAGAAGGCGAGCACGAAGACGAGGATGTTGACGCCAATCAGGAAACCGACTTCGCCGCCCGGCAGCGACGTCAATAGGTGCTCGACCCAGATGTGGCCATTGACGCCGTAGAAGGTCAGCGAGAACACCCGCGCGCCGATCAGGATGAACAGAACGAAGGACGACAGCCTGGTCGTCGAGGCCAGCGCCTGCTTGACCACGTCGAGCGACAGCCGCCCCTTCATCGCCGCCATTGCCAGCGCGCCGACGGCGCCCATGGCGCCGCCTTCCGTCGGCGTGGCGATGCCAAGGAAGATGGTGCCCAGCACCAGGAAGATCAGCGCCAGTGGCGGGATCAGCACGATGATCACCTGCTGTGCCAGTCTGGACATCAGGTTGATCTTCATGCGCTGGTCGACGATCGCCACGACATAGATGAAGATGACGCCAATACTGGCGCCGAAGATATCGGCGTTGCCGCCATGGTTCGGCGCAAGGTAGCGATACGCCGCATAGGAAACCACCACCGCCGCCAGCAGCGCCGCCAGCAGCGACAGCACGCCGTGGCCGAGCGTGCGGGCCTCCAGCGGCAGGGCCGGCATCGACTTCGGCCGGAAGATCGACATGAGCAGGATGTAGAGCATGTAGATGCCGGTCAAAATGAGCCCGGGGATCAGCGCTCCCTTGTACATATCGCCGACCGAGCGGCCGAGCTGGTCGGCCAGGACGATCAGCACCAGTGACGGCGGGATGATCTGGGCAAGCGTCCCGGACGCGGCAATGACGCCGGATGCCAGCCGGCGGTCGTAGCCGTAGCGCAGCATGATCGGCAGCGAAATCAGACCCATGGCGATGACGGAAGCTGCCACCACGCCGGTCGTCGCGGCCAGCAGCGCGCCGACGAAAATCACGGCATAGGCCAGGCCACCACGGATCGGTCCGAACAACTGGCCGATCGTGTCGAGCAGGTCTTCGGCCATGCCGGATCGTTCGAGCACGATGCCCATGAAGGTGAAGAACGGGATCGCCAGCAGCGTATCGTTCGACATCACCCGGCTGCCGTAGAAATTGTCCGGCAATGCGTGCAGCAACGGCCAGGCGAGATTGATCGAGCCGCCCGAATAGGGCGACAGCAGCACGCCGATGAAGAAGAACATCAGGCCGTTGGCGGCAAGCGAGAAGGCGACGGGATAGCCGATCAGCAGGAAGACGATCAGCGAGGCGAACATGATCGGCGCCATGTTCTGGGCGATGAACTCGATCACGAGCGCACCTCTTCGACGAGCGCCTTTGCTTCGAGTTCAGCCTGTTCATGCACCGATATGAATGGAGTGGGATCGTCCATATGACCGCGCATGATGGCGATTTTCTTGATGATTTCGGAAATGCCCTGCAGCGCGAGCAGAAAGAAGCCGACCAGCAGGATCGCCTTCGCCGGCCAGATGATCAGCCCGCCGGAATTGTTCGACATCTCGCCGCTGCGATACGACAGCGACACATAGGGAACGAAATAGACCACCATCAACGTCACGAACGGCATCAGGAAGAAGACGTGACCGAAAAGGTCAATCCAGTGCTGCACGCGGCGCGAGAACATGCCGTAGACGATATCGATGCGGATATGGTCGTTCTGCTTCAGCGTGTAGGCGGCGGCCAGCATGAAGGCGGCGCCGAACAGATACCATTGCAATTCCAGCCAGGCGTTCGAGGACATGTCGAACATCTTGCGGATGACAGCGTTGGCGGCGCTTACCAGGATTGCCAGCAGGATCAGCCACGAAACCCATTTGCCGATGAATTCGTTCAAACGGTCAATGGTTCTGGAAAGAGCGAGAAGCCCTGCCATGCATTCCTCCCTTGTGTCAGAGCACGCCGGTTCCCTGTCCGTCGCGTCGCTGTGGACCAACGGTATGCAGTGCGTGGTCCGGCGGGTCAACACGGGACAGCCCGCATAAACACAGTTGTGAGGTGACGGCCGGCAAAAATGCTGCTGCGTCCTTGGCATGTCCAGGGACATGCGGCGCTTTCACCCAAGCAAAGTCGGGTGCGGCTCAGGCGATCTTCTGTTGGTCGCGGCCGGCGCCGATCAGCACAAGCATGGCGACGAGGAACAGGTACATCCAGCCGTCCCGCCATTCGAGCGGAAAATAGCCGGCCCATAGCGATTCGGCCATGCCGAAGGCGGCTGCGCCCAGTGCCGCCCGCAGCGGCGAGAGATAGCCGCCCACTGCGGTCACGAACAGGATCTTCAACCCGTAGACCAACCCTGTGCCGAAGCTGATGTTTCCGTAGTAGAAGGCGGCGAGCACGCCAGCCAGTGCCGCGCAAAGGCCGCCGAAAAGCACCGCACGCCGAAACACCACGCGGACATCGACACCGCACATCGCAGCGGCCTTTGGATCGTCGGATACGGCACGCCAGCTTCGGCCGAAGCTGGAATGTGTGAACCCCCACGCAGCCAGCGCAATAGCCGCCAGCACGGCGGCGCAATCGAGCAATTGGATCAGCGTCAACGTCGCCTTGAAGCTGGCATTCTGCGCGAAGACGATGGTCTGGGCCAGCATTGGCGGCAACCATAGGTCATGGGTATCGGCGGCGATGCGGCTGGCTTCCGACAAGACCAGCAATATGCCGAGCGTCGTCACCACGATGGCGTTAGGCGAGCGGTCGGCCAGCGGTTCGAAGATGCTTCGCGACAGGACATGGCTGAGCAGCGCCGCATAAAGGAATGCCGCCGCTACGCCGAGCGCGACCGATGCAAACAGCGTCAGCCACAGGGCCTGATAGCCGAACGCCGCGGTGAGGATCATCGTATGCCCGCAAAAGGCGAACAGCGCGCCATAGGCAAGATTGGTGCGGTGCAGGATGCCGTTGGTCAGCACGTAGCCGAAGGCAAGCAATGCATAGAGCGCGCCCGAATGCAGCCCGTTCAGAACCTGCTGGAAGAAATAGAGCATGCAAGACCCTCGATGCATGCCCCGCAATCGGGGCAGAGGTTTGGGACGAACGACATTCTCAATACGGCGATCGCCTCAGTGAGGAGCGTTGCACCCGGAATCTAACTTGTCAAACGCGATTTATCGGTTAGATTTCGCCGTATGACAGTATCCTGGACTCCGCACCGCTTCACCGGTGGCATGCTTGCGCTCGACACGGCGAACACCGTCGTTTTGCGGAACGATCCGGAGAAAACCTTCGACCGTTTCGACGATCCGGCCGAGATCGCCCGCTTTGCAGAAGCGGCGAGCGGCTTTCGCGCCGCCGAGCTCGGCGGCAGGCGGCTCGTTGCGCCGGCGCCTGAAAAAATCGCACCGGTGGTGCTGTCGATTCGCGAGACGACCGATCGGCTGTTTCGCGGCGCGGTGTCGAAAGATGCGATCGCGACCGGCGATATGCCAAAATTCCTGGAAGCCTGCGCCGATGGCCTCGCCCATAGCCGCACCGAAATCGGCACGCCTGGAAAACCGTTCGGTGATCCGGCGACGCCGATTGCCTTCGAGGCGGCGCTCGCGGTCTCGGCGCTGTCGCTGCTGCGCGGCGACACAATCGCCAAGCTGCGGATATGTCCCAACTGCAGCTGGCTGTTTGTCGATAAAAGCCGCAATTCCAGCCGCCTCTGGTGCGACATGGCGGTGTGCGGCAACCGACAGAAGGCAAACCGATACTATCGCCGCCGGACCGCGGCCAGGGAGGTCACCAATGTCTAAAAGATTCTCGCGCGCGATGATTGTCGTCGCGGCGTTGTTCGCGGCGGCCGCGCTCGGCGCCTGCCGTGATTCCGGCAAGGACCAGCTGTTCGCCATTTCCGGGAAGCTGTTCGAGTTCAATTACCGGCTGGGTATCGCCACCTATGTCATCACCCTCAATCCGCTGCGGCCGGTGGGTGAGGGGCAGGTCGCTGTGGTCTCCTTCCAGAACCCGGCCGGTGGTGATCCGATCATCGTCACCCAGAAAATATGGCCGAAGCTGCCGCATGTGACGCTCACCAGTCCGCCACTCACTTGTGTCGTCAAGGACAAGCCCTATGCGGTGTCGATCCGCATCGAGGATTCCAGCGGCAAGTTGCTGCAGAGTTTCGAGACCACTCTGACGTCCTCGCTCGACCAGTCGGTCTTGCCCGACCGGCCTCTGGTGGTCGGGCCAGTCTACGAGCTCAACAAGGACTTGGCCGGCCATGTCGACGGCAAGCTGCCCGGCGAACCGAAGCCCAGTTGCCCAAAGGCTGCATGATGCGACACCAGCGGCACCGACCGCCGCCGGAATTTTCGTGCTCGGCCATCCTGCCCGACAGGCGTTTCGTGGCGCCACACGGCCGCGCACGGATCGTTTGTTGCGGACCGCCTGGCACCTTCGATTTTGTTTGACCTCCCCGGCAAGGGAAGAAAGACTGTGGGCACTCGACTCCGACGTTGGCCGCGCACCTCCAGGCGCGGCCTCCGCACAGGAAATGCCTGATGACGCTGCACAATGTCGCGCTCGACGACAAGTTCGACCTGGCAAAGGAGCGCATCTTCCTGTCGGGTGCCCAGGCAGTCATCCGCATGCTTCTGATGCAGCGCGAGCGCGACCGCCGGGCTGGCCTGAACACCGCCGGTTTCGTCTCCGGTTATCGCGGCTCGCCGCTCGGCGGCCTCGACATGCAGCTGTGGAAGGCCAGGAACCAGCTCGCTCAGTCGGACATCGTCTTCCAGCCCGGTCTCAACGAGGAGCTCGCCGCCACCGCCTGCTGGGGCTCGCAGCAGGCCGAATTGCTGGGCGAGGGCACCCATGACGGCGTTTTTTCGGTCTGGTACGGCAAGGGTCCGGGCGTCGACCGCTCCGGCGACGTGTTCCGCCACGCCAATCTCGCCGGTTCGTCGAAACATGGCGGCGTGTTAGCCCTGATGGGTGACGACCACATGGCCGAATCCTCAACCAACGCGCATGCCACCGAGTTTCTGTTCGTCGACACCATGGTGCCGATCCTCAATCCGGCCGGCGTCCAGGAGATAATCGACTACGGCCTCTACGGCTTTGCCATGTCCCGCTTTGCCGGCACCTGGGCGGCGATCAAATGCGTCAAGGACAACATCGAATCGACGGCCTCGGTCGATGCCGCGCTCGACCGGCTAGATATCGTCATCCCGGACTTCGACATGCCGCCCGGCGGCCTCAACATCCGTAATGAGATCGACATGCTCGGTCAGGAAGAGCGGTTGCATGAATACAAGCGCGCCGCGGCTTCGGGCTTCATCCACGCCAATGGGCTGAACCGGATCGTCTATTCGGGCGGCAGCAGCCCGAAGCTTGGCATCGTCACCATCGGCAAAAGTTATCTCGACGTTCGCCAGGCACTGGAAGACATCGGCATCGATGAAGCGGCCGCCAATCGTATCGGTATCAGGCTGTTCAAGGTCGGCTGTCCGTGGCCGCTCGACCTGCAGCACATCGCCGACTTTGCTCGCGGCCTCGACACCATCGTCGTCGTCGAGGAGAAACGCTCGCTGATCGAGCTGCAACTGCGCGAGAACCTTTACGGCACCGCGACGCAGCCGGTCATCGTCGGCAAGCGAGACGAACGCGGCGACTGGCTGTTCCCGGCCAAAGGCGCGCTCGACCCCAACGATATTGCCATCGCGCTCGGCGAGAGGATCTTGCGAACGATCGGCCCGTCGGAAGAAATCGCTGCGCGGGTGGCGAAGTTGCGCCAGTTCCAGGCGATGCTGGCCGACACGTCAGACATCGCCTCGCGCACGCCCTTCTTCTGCTCCGGCTGCCCACACAATTCCTCGACCAAGGTGCCGGACGGCTCGCTCGCCGCCGCCGGAATCGGCTGTCATTTCATGGCGCTGTGGATGGACCGCAACACCGTCGGCTTCACCGCCATGGGCGGCGAGGGCGCGCAGTGGGTCGGCCAGGCGCCGTTCTCGAAGCGCGAGCACATCTTCCAGAATCTGGGCGATGGCACCTACAACCACTCGGGTGTGCTGGCGATCCGCTTCGCGCTGTCGACCGACGCCAACATCACCTACAAGATCCTTTACAATGACGCCGTTGCGATGACGGGCGGGCAGCCGCACGAGGGCGGCCTGACGGTGGACATGATCGCCAGGCAGGTGTGCGCCGAGGGCGTCGAGCGCATCGCCATCGTCACCGACGAGCCGGACAAATATACCGGCAAGGTGGAATTTCCGGCCGGCGCCACCATCCACCACCGCGACGATCTCGATCTCGTCCAGCGCGAGTTGCGTTCGGTCAAGGGCGTCTCGGTGCTGCTCTACGACCAGACCTGTGCCGCCGAGAAGCGTCGCCGCCGCAAGCGCGGCACCTTCCCCGATCCCGACAAGCGCATCTTCATCAACGAACTGGTCTGCGAAGGCTGCGGCGATTGCGGCGTGCAGTCGAATTGCGTCTCGATCCAGCCGGTCGAGACCGAATTCGGCCGCAAGCGCAAGATCGACCAGTCGAGCTGCAACAAGGACTTCTCTTGCGTCAACGGTTTCTGCCCCTCCTTCGTCACTGTCCACGGCGCCAAAATCAGGAAAGCTGAAGGCATAGCCGGCGCGGCCGACCCGCTCGCGGGGGTGCCGGCGCCGGCGCAATTTACGCTCGGTGAACAAGGCTGGGCGGCGATCATAGACGGTGTCGGCGGCACCGGCGTCGTCACCATAGGTGCAGTGCTCGGCATGGCCGCGCACCTGGAAGGCAAGGGCTGCGGCATGATCGACATGGCCGGCCTCGCCCAGAAGGGCGGCTCCGTGTTCACCCATGTCCGCATTGCCCGCACGCCGGACGACATCCACGCCATTCGCGTATCGGCCGGCAAGGCCGACCTCGTGCTCGGCTGCGATCTCGTCGTTTCGGGTGCCAAGAAGGTGCTAGCCGCGGTGCGCGAAGGCCATACCATCTTCCTCGCCAACACCGCCGAGATCATGCCGGGCGAGTTCGCCCGTTCGGCCGATTTCACGCTGCCCGTCGAGCGGCTGAAGAAAGCGATAAGAACTGCCGCGGGCGACGACAGGGCTCATTTCTTCGACGCCACCCGCACCGCCACCGCGCTGTTCGGCAGCTCGCTTGGCGCCAACATGTTCATGCTCGGCTTCGCCTTCCAGCACGGCGGCTTGCCGCTGTCGGCGGAGGCGGTCGAGAAGGCGATCGAGCTCAACGGCGAGGCGGTAGCGATGAATGTCGCGGCATTTCGCTGGGGCCGCCGCGCCGCCCACCAGCCGGATTTCGTCCGCAGCCTTCTCGCCCAGCCGGGCAAGGCCACGCAGCATGCCGCCACCGCCGAGACGCTGGACGATATGATTGCTCGCCGCGTCGCCTTCCTGACCGCCTATCAGAACGCCGCCTATGGCAAGCGCTATGCCGACAGACTGGCGACGCTGCGCAAGGCGGAAACCAATGCTGTGCCCGGTTCGACCGTGGTGACCGAGGCTGCCGCAAAGAACCTGTTCAAGCTGATGGCGATCAAGGACGAATACGAGGTGGCGCGGCTTTATACGGACGGCTCCTTTGCCGCAGAGCTCGCAAAGCAGTTCCAGAGCTACGACAAGCTCGAATTCCATCTCGCACCGCCGATCATGGGCAGGCGCGGCAGTGACGGCAAGCCGAAGAAATCGAGCTTTGGTCCGTGGATGATGAACGGGTTCCGCCTGCTGGCGGCGATGAAGGGGCTGCGCGGTACCGCTATCGACCTGTTCGGCTACAGCGCCGAGAGGCGTATGGAGCGGCAGCTTCTAACCTTGTATGAGGCGGATCTGGATCTCGTCGCCGGCGCGCTGGCACCGGGCAAGATCGAGGCCGCCGCCGCGCTCCTCTCGGTGCCGGCGCTTGTCCGCGGCTATGGCCACGTCAAGCAGGCCAGTGCCGAAAAAGCCGCCGGCGAACGCCAGCGTCTGCTCGACCGCCTTTCGACGGCGCCGCTGCGGCCGCAGCTTCAAGCCGCCGAATAATTCAGCGTTGTGATACTCCTTGTTTACCTGAACCTGTAGTTTCCCTGTTTCCGCAACGTCAGCGATGGACCCCGGCGGGGCTCGAACCGCCGCTCTAAACCTTTCTTAAGGCCAATGTGACACTGCTGGGTTCCCCAGGGTTGGGATCCAGGCGTGAATCTGAGACGAAAAAACGAGATTCCGGTCGACGTTTACATTCCGTTCGTGGAAACGCTGTTTCGCGACGGGTTCACGCTGTCGATCGGCCTTGTTGCGCAGACACTCCTCGTCATTCTGGTCTATTGGAAGACCATGGACTTGGCGTATCTTCTAGTTGCCGCTGGGCTCATCATTGTCGGTACTCTGCGCCTTCGCAACATCCGGAAATACGGGCGACTTCCTTCCCCCACGACATGGGAGGAAGCGCACAATCGTGAAAACGATTACATAATTTTCGGTTCGATGCATGGTTTCATGCTTGGCGCATTCTGTTTCGTCAGTATCTATCTGGCAAATGACAGCCACGACAACTATGCCGAAATAGCCTCTGTCTGCGTCACGTTGGCATCGGTCACGTCGATTGCCGGCCGCAATTATGGGTCGCCGCGCATGGTTATGATTTTTATCATAACCACCACATGGCCCATATCGCTTGGCTTTATCCTGCGCGGCGATATCTACCACATCATCCTCGGTCTGATGTCGGCCCCCTTTCTGTTTGCGATCAAGCGGTTCGCCGACATCGTCCGCGAGGTTCTGTTTACCGCCCTGTCGGAGGAAAAGAAGGCGAACCGCATCGCGCAGCGTTTCAACCGCGCGCTCAACACCATGTCGCATGGCCTTGTCATGCTTGGTCCCGACGGCCGGGTGGCGGTGGCCAATGCCGAAGCCGCGCACCTGATGTCGCTCAAATCGCCCGATGCGCTGCTAGGCCGCTCGATCCACGGTCTGCTGATGCGCGGCGCTGCAGGCGGCATGCTGGCGCCGAAGGATTGCCGTTACATCGAAGCCCAGCTGACGCGTGCGTTGCGCGAGGGCCGCGACCGCAAGGTCCTGGTCTCGCTCGCCAACGGCCAGCACTATGAATTTTCTGCCCGGGAAGGCAGCCAGGAACTGGGCGTCGTCACTTTCGAAGATGTGACCGCCCGGGTCGAGGCGGAAGACAAGATCCGCTTCATGGCGCGTTACGACAATCTCACCGGCCTGCCCAACCGCGCCTACTTCCACGAGTTGGTGGTGGATGCCATGGCCTCGGGGGATCCCGACCGTCTCTGCGGGCTGGTGGTGCTCGATCTCGATGATTTCAAGAGCGTCAACGACACGCTCGGCCATCCGGTCGGCGACGGATTGATCTACGCCGTTGCCGAGCGGCTGGCGGCAGTCGCTGGGCCAGGCATCACCGTCAGCCGCTTCGGCGGCGACGAGTTCATGATCTTCTTCGAGCGTGTCGAGGATGAAAGCCACCTGAACGGCCAGGTTGATGAGATCTTTGTCAATCTACAGGGCGAGGTCGATGTCGCCGGCCACGGATTACGCATCCAGGCCAGCGGCGGCGCGGTGCTGTCGCGGGTCAAGGATACCGACGTTGACGCCATGATCGTCAAGGCCGACCTTGCACTCTACAAGGCCAAGGAGCTTGGCAAGAACGGTTGGCGGCTGTTCGAGGCCTCCATGGATGCTGCCTTTCGCAGCCGTCAGCTGATGAAGGCGGATTTGCGCAGCGCCGTGGAAAACAAGGAATTACGGGTGGTCTATCAGCCGATCGTGGCGATGAGCACGATGCGTATCGCCAGTTGCGAGGCGCTGTGCCGCTGGGATCATCCCGATCTCGGGCCGATCTCCCCCGGTATCTTCATTCCTCTGGCGGAGGAAATGGGCATCATTTCCGACATCAGCACTTTCGTCCTGCATGCGGCGTGCACCGAATGCGCCAAATGGCCATCCCAGACCAGCGTATCGGTCAATCTCTCGGCCAAGGATTTTCGTAACCGCGACGTTATCCAGAAGGTTCGCGAGGCGCTTGCCGGTTCCGGTCTGCCGGCCGGCCGCCTCGAGATCGAAGTCACCGAGACGGCGCTGCTCGACGACAAGTCGCTGACACGCCAATATATCGAGGAATTGAAGCGGCTCGGCGTGCGTATTGCACTAGACGATTTCGGTACCGGCTATTCGAGCCTGAGCTATCTCCACAAACTGCCGCTCGACAAGATCAAGATCGATCGCTCGTTCCTGATCGACGTCACCCAGAACAGCCGGTCGCTCGAATTGCTCAAGGGCATCGTCAACCTATCGCGACCGCTGGGACTTTCGGTTACCGTCGAAGGTGTCGAGACCTTCGAACAGCTCAAGATCCTAGCATTGCAGGTCAAGCCGGACCTGGTCCAGGGCTTTCTGTTCGGGTCGGCACTCAGCGCGTCCGGCATCGAGACGATGTCGAGCACCGTCTGGCCCTTCGCCAAGGACATCCAGACCGCAAGGAAGGCGCCGCGGCGCTGACTTGCGCTGAAAAACCGCGTATTTTAGTATAATTTTATTAATTGTTAACCTTAACGAGCGGTAAACGACCTCCTACTTATTTTCATCTTTACATCTCATGACCCGTCCGTAGTGTCGGCTGGTGGCGGTAATCGCGGGGAATAGAGTTCATGTGTGCCCAGTTGAGTTCGCTCGGCCATGCGGCGGGCGCTGGTGGGAAAGATGCGTCCGAGACCATGTCCAGCTTCGCGCAACATGTTTATGCGCTGCTTGACCGGACGGAGTACCGACGCTGTGAAAGCGGCGAGGACTTCGAAAGCATTTACAGGCTGCGCTACAATTCCTATCGGATGAACGATCTGGTGCCCGAGAATGCGTCCCGTCAGGTCCATGACGAGTTTGACGAACTGCCCAATTGCCATACGTTCGGAATCTACATCGATGGGCGGCTGGTCAGCACAATGCGCCTGCATAACGTGTCTGCTGATAACGCGACATCACCAGCGCTCAGCGTCTACAAGGACTTGTTGATGCCGCGTCTGGCGGCTGGCGAAGTCTTTATCGACCCGAGCCGTTTTGCCGTGGACGCCGAATGGTCACGGCTTTACCCGCAGATCCCTTATGTGACGCTGCGCCTTGCCGGCATGGCTTGCTTCCATTTCGGCGCCCCTTATTGCATATCCATGATCCGCGAGGACCATGCGGCTTTCTACAAGCGCATCTATCGGGCGCGACCGATCGGCGATGCGCGGCCCTATGCCGGCGTGATCAACTGTTTCGCGCTGCTTTATCAAGCCGATGTCCTGGCGATCAAGAACGAAACCTACGCCCGCTTTCCGTTCTTCCGCTCGACGCCGATGGAGCAGCGCATGTTGTTCGATACGCCCGGTGCCGGCGAACTCGCCCCGCTGACCATCCTGCCCACCGCCAAGTATTTTCGCGAAGCCGCCTGAACGAGCTCATGGAGCCTTCCGGTCGCTTCGGCGTTCTGGGCAAGGGTGCTGGTGGTAGGTTGGCATGGCCGACATCCGCCACGCATCGCTTCGACTGCGATCCGATCAAAGGAACCGATATGACCATTTCCACGCTCGCCCTTACCCCGCTTATCTCGCTGATTGCAGGCGTGCTGATCCTGGTGATGCCGCGGCTGCTCAATTATATCGTCGCCCTTTATCTGATCGTTGTCGGCCTGCTCGGGCTGTTCCCGCATCTCGCCGGCTAACGACATCGGCAATGGCGGACCTGCCATCCATTGGGATTGGTATCGCCGCGCTCCGCGCAGCGATTTCAAGTTTTGCTTGAGATTGTTGGCTGCGGCGATGCGGCATTACCGCCATTGCCCTTAACGCGGCTTTTCGCTATGTGCCTGAAAGATGTCTTCGAAGGGGTATTCCTATGGCTGAACACACGCCGACCGGTCCTGTCGAACTGGGCGCGAAGATGGACTATGCCGAGCATGATCGGACCTATGCAGGCTTCCTCAGGCTCGCGAAATACGGATCGCTCTTTTGCCTCGCTGTGCTTCTGGCAATGGCTTTCGGCTTTTTTGCGGGAGGCTTCTTCTCAGGAACTATACTGTTCGTTCTGATCCTGGCCGTCGGCGCCTTTATTCTCCGATAACTCCTCCAACCTTTGTCGAAGGCACCGCCCGGGGTCGGTCGGCGTCTTGCGGTAGCGGGTTCCGGCCGAAAGGATCATGCGGTGGGACAGACGGTTTTCATCCCTCGTGAGCTCGACGCGAACGAGCCGCGTGTCGCGGCCTCGCCCGACACGGTGAAGCGGCTGGCGGCACTGGGTTTCGACGTGATTGTCGAAACCGGCGCCGGCACGGCGTCGCGCATTCCCGACGAGGAGTTCGCCAGGGTCGGTGCCACGATCGGCAAGGCCGGCGATGCAGCCAGGGCTGATGTGGTGCTGAAGGTGCGCCGCCCCACGGACGCCGAGCTGAAGGGCTACAAGTCCGGCGCCGCTGTCATCGCGATCATGGATCCCTACGGCAACGATGCTGCCGTCGCAGCCCTTGCCAGGGCCGGTGTTACTGCCTTCTCCATGGAGTTCATGCCGCGCATCACCCGCGCCCAGTCGATGGACGTTCTATCCAGCCAGGCCAACCTCGCCGGCTATCAGGCGGTGATCGATGCGGCTGCCGAATATGACCGGGCGTTGCCGATGATGATGACGGCGGCGGGCACCGTACCGGCTGCGAAGGCGTTCGTCATGGGCGTCGGGGTCGCCGGTCTGCAGGCCATCGCCACCGCGCGCCGCCTCGGCGCCGTGGTCACCGCCACCGACGTACGTCCCGCCGCGAAGGAGCAGGTCGCCTCGCTCGGCGCAAAATTCCTGGCCGTCGAGGACGAGGAGTTCAAGGCGGCCGAGACGGCCGGCGGCTACGCCAAGGAAATGTCGAAGGAGTACCAGGCCAAGCAGGCGGCGTTGACCGCCGAGCACATCGCCAAGCAGGATATCGTCATCACCACGGCGCTGATCCCCGGCCGTCCGGCGCCGAAGCTGGTTTCGGCGGCGATGGTCGCCTCGATGAAGCCGGGCTCGGTGATCGTCGACCTTGCGGTCGAGCGCGGCGGCAATGTCGAGGGCGCCGAAGCCGGCAAGGTGGTGACCACGGCCAACGGGGTAAAGATCGTCGGCCATCTCAACGTTCCCGGTCGCGTCGCCGCCTCCGCTTCGCTTCTCTATGCCCGGAACCTCTATGCCTTCCTCGAGACGCTGGTCGACAAGGCGGCGAAGACGCTTGCCATCAACCACGACGACGAACTGGTCAAGGCGACGATGCTGACCGATGGCCGCAAGGTCGTGCATCCCGCCTTCGTCAGGGCTGAGCAGGAGCCGCCAAAGGGCCAACATGTCGAACCGCCGGCCATTCCGGCCAAGACGATGGTTGCCGAGGCTTCGGCGAAGCCGGCTGCGAAGAGGCCGGCCGCTTCGAGGAAGCCCAAGACCACCGGAGGGATCGCGTGATGGATCAGACCCTGCAGAAAGCCCTCGACCAGCTCGACCAGGCCACAGCTGCCGTGCGGCTCGCCGTGCAGAACCTTGCCGTCGCTCCCGGCACTGACGCGGCCGGCGACGCCGCGCACGCGCTGTCTGGTGGCGCCATCGATCCCTTCGTCTTCCGCTTCGCCATCTTCGTGCTGGCGATCTTCGTCGGCTACTACGTCGTCTGGTCGGTGACGCCGGCGCTGCACACGCCGCTGATGGCGGTCACCAACGCCATTTCCTCCGTCATCGTCGTCGGCGCGTTGCTGGCCGTCGGCATCTCGGCCTCAGGGCTTGCCACCGGTTTCGGCTTTGTTGCGCTGATGCTGGTATCGGTCAACATCTTCGGCGGCTTCCTCGTCACCCAGCGCATGCTGGCTATGTACAAGAAGAAGGAAAAGTAGGCCGCTATGAACGCCAACTTCGCCTCCTTCCTCTATTTGGTCTCCGGCATCCTGTTCATCCTGGCATTGCGCGGCCTGTCGCATCCGACCACCAGCCGCCAGGGCAACATGTACGGCATGATCGGCATGGGCATTGCCATCGCCACGACGCTGGCGCTCGCGACCCCTTCGGCCGGGCGCTTCGCGCTGATCGTGGTTGGGCTGCTGATCGGCGGCTCGGTCGGTGCGGTCACGGCACGGCGCATTGCCATGACCTCGATGCCGCAGCTGGTCGCCGCCTTCCACTCGCTGGTCGGTCTTGCCGCGGTCATGGTGGCGGCCGCCGCCATCTATGCGCCGGAAAGCTTCGGCATCGGCACCGTCGCCGATATTCATGCCCAGGCACTGATCGAGATGAGCCTCGGCGTTGCCATAGGTGCGATCACCTTCACCGGCTCGGTCATCGCCTTCTTGAAGCTCGACGGCCGCATGTCGGGCAAGCCGATCATGATCGGCGGCCGTCACTTCATCAACGCAGCCCTGGGCATTGCGCTGATCGTGCTGATCGTGCTGCTCGTCACCACTGAATCCAAACTGGTCTTCTGGCTGATCGTTGCCGCCTCGCTGGTGCTTGGCGTCCTTCTCATCATCCCGATCGGCGGCGCCGACATGCCGGTCGTCGTGTCGATGCTGAATTCCTATTCGGGCTGGGCCGCCGCCGCACTCGGTTTCACGCTCGGCAATCTGGCGCTGATCATCACCGGCGCACTGGTCGGCTCGTCGGGTGCCATCCTGTCCTACATCATGTGTAAGGGCATGAACCGATCGTTCATCTCGGTCATCCTCGGCGGCTTCGGCGGTGAGACATCAGCTGTTGCCAACGACGGCATCGAGCGAACGGTCAAGCAGGGCTCGGCCGAGGATGCCGCCTATCTGATGATGAATGCGCAAAAGGTCATCATCGTGCCGGGCTACGGCATGGCCGTCGCCCAGGCACAGCACGCGCTGCGCGAGATGGCCGACAAGCTCAAGGCCAACGGCGTCGACGTCAAATACGCCATCCACCCCGTCGCCGGCCGTATGCCCGGCCACATGAACGTGCTCTTGGCCGAAGCCAACGTGCCGTATGACGAAGTGTTCGAGCTGGAGGACATCAACTCTGAGTTCGCGCAGGCCGACGTCGCCTATGTCATCGGCGCCAACGACGTCACCAACCCGTCTGCTCGTGACGACAAGTCCTCACCGATCTACGGCATGCCGATCCTCGACGTCGACAAGGCCCGCACCTGCCTGTTCGTCAAGCGCTCGCTCGGCTCCGGCTATGCCGGCATCGACAACACGCTGTTCTACAAGGACGGCACCATGATGCTGCTCGGAGACGCCAAGAAGATGACCGAGGAGATCGTCAAGGCGATGGATCACTGAAACGGCGTCGTTGCCAACTCACTGCCGATCGTCGAATACAGCCCGGCTCCGCGCCGGGCTTTTTCTTGGCTGCTGCCGGTTCTGAAGCTACGATGCCGACCCCGTCGTGTTGCTAACGGCGTCATCGTGGAGGTGCTGGTGCCCGACCCTGGTCCTGCTGCATCGCCGGCCGCCGATCTGACCGCAGCAGAGAAGGCGCCACGCAAGCGCAGCCAGGCGGTGGTGGTCGTGCACGGAATGGGCGAACAGCGGCCCATGGACACGTTGAGGGGATTTGTCCAGGCCGTATGGAGCCACGATCCGGCCCGTGCTCCGTTCTATGCCCATGTCGCCGATCCGGCCGACCCGATGGGTGCGAAAATCAACCAGAGCTGGATCACGCCCGACAGCCGGACCAATTCGCACGAGCTTCGCCGGATCACCACGCCCTATGATGTCGATGGCCGCCGCACCGATTTCTACGAGCTTTACTGGGCCGACATCACCCAGGGCACGACCCGGAGCCGCCTTGCGGCCTGGGTGACGACCCTGCTCTGGCGCAAGCCCGCCGATATTCCGCACGATGTGCGCAAACTCTATGTCGTCACGCTTTTGGCCACCATCGTCGTCCTCGGCGCGGCGCTGGCGCTCGCAACGTCGACCTGGCAAGGCTACATCTCCTGGACGACCGGCGTGCTTGTCACGGTTCTGGCGTCGTTCGTCATCTGGTCGGTGGACCAGTTTGGCTTGCCTTATTTCGGCGATGTCGCCGCCTATGTCCGGGCCGAAGCGGCAACGGTCGAGAAGCGGGCGCTGGTCCGCGAGCGTGGCCTCAAGCTGCTGAAGCGCCTCATGATCGACGACGCCTATGACCGCGTCGTGCTGGTCTCGCACAGCCTGGGGTCGATCATCGCCTATGATCTGCTGCAGATATTGTGGGCCGATTTCAGGCCTCGAAAGCTGGAAGCCATTCGCGACAGAGCGCGGCTGAAGGCGATCCACGCCGTCGATAAGGCGACGCTGGCCGCCGATGCCTCCGCTTGGCCCGACAGCCTCGACGACCTCCCCGCATTCCGGCGCAACCAATGGGAGCTCTACCGGCAGCTTCGCGTCGGCGACGTCGATCATCCGCTGCCGTGGAAGATCAGCGATTTCGTCACGCTCGGCAGTCCGCTGACCCACAGCGAGTTTCTGGTGACCTACAACCTCGCCGAATTCAGGCGCGGCATCGCCGAGCGCCTGTTTTCGGCATGCCCGCCGATCGCCGACAGGGCGGCGGGCGGGACCATGCTCTACCAGGAAGGGCGCAGCCATTCCGGCAAGCCGCAGCGGGCCGTGCATCATGGCGCGGTGTTTGCCGCGACGCGCTGGACCAATATTTTCGACAGGGGCAATGGCTGGCTGACCGGCGACCCGATTTCAGGGCGGATGACGGAGAACTTCGGTCCCGGCGTGGAAAACGTTCAGGTCGAGCTGCGCGGCTCGCGCGGCCGCGTCTTCACGCACAGGCTCTACTGGTCGCTGGCGGCGAGCGGCGTCGAGGTCAACGCGCCGGCTGGCGCACAGCCGCGCTCGCACCTTGCCGTGCTGCGCGATGCGGTCGATCTTGGCCGCCAGCTGGAAGCTGAGCTGTAGGCGGCGAGCAGCGCACGACAATGCCGCGGCGGCAGTTCAAAGCAAGGTCCCCTTCGGGCGTAATCTTCCCGAAGCGGACCGAGTTCGCTTAGTCACCGATCAACGATTGGTCAGGAAAATCGCTTCCTCGTCGTCGCGCTGCCTGCCGCCAAGTGCTGCAGCCGCGCTGGCAATGAAGGCCCCGACGACCAGCGACAGCGCGCCAATCAGCGAGAAGGTGGCGCCTGCCTTTCTGGCGGTGTCGGCCGCCTGCTGGGCCTTGACCTTGGCGTCCTGCGCTCTGGCGATTACCGCATCGACGCGAGCGGTGGCATCCGCTTCGGACAGGCCTGTGCGGGCGGCCACCAGCCGCGACAGATAGGTCTTGTCGTCGGCCGATATTTCGCCTGCTGCGGCACTCGCGATCAGAATGCGCGATGCCTGCGCCGTTGCCGCAGCGTCGCTCTCCGGATTGGCGGCAGCGAGCCTTGCCAGATCGGCCGGGCGGAACAGCGTATCGACGAAATACGATGTGGCGTCGTTAGTCGAGGCGCTACCAGCGTTTGCAGCAGCACCTGCCGAAGCGCCCATTGCCGCGCCGGATGCCACAGTCGAAGCGGCCTGGACACCGGTACCTATCGCGGCCGAAAGTGCCGTGCCGAGCACGCCGGCGACGAGCAGCGTCGCCAGCGCCCAGGCCAGGAAGCCGTGAGCGGTATCGCGGAAGAAGACTTCATCGGTGTGGATGCCGACCCATTTGGTGCGCAGGCGTCCGGCGAGGTAGCCGCCCAGGGCCGACGACAGCCACTGCACGACGATCAGCCAGACGGCGGTGGAAACGGCGAAAGTGGTGACTGACGCACCCGAGCCGGACCATGGCGACACCATGCTCAGCCCAAGCCCGGAGCCGAGCAGCATCAAAGTGAAGGTAAGCGTCGACGCAGCAAAGGCGCCGGCGACGATTGGTCCCCAGCTGACGGCGGGGGAAGCGGATTCCGTCGGTGCGGAAACGTCGACAGTCGTTAGGGTGGACGGCATGGAAGCCCCCCTACCTTGCAAACAGCATAATCAGAATAATGATCGGAATCGGGACTCCGAGAAGCCAGAGCAAAATGCCACGTCCCATGGATGCCTCCTGCGGCGATTGTGATCGACTACAATGCCTTGAAAGCCTTTCCGTTCCGGCGGTCCTGGTGATCTTTGTTGCTTGCAGCAGTCGGCATTGGTGCGCCGAGGCGCACCAATGCACTTCATGCCTGGCGGCTGGGTATCTGGATCGCGGCTCAGATGTCCAGATTGGCGACCGACAGCGCATTTTCCTGGATAAATTCGCGCCTTGGCTCGACCTCGTCGCCCATCAGCCGTGAAAACAATGAGTCCGCATCAGTCGCGTCATTGACCTTGACCTGTAAGAGCGAGCGCACATTCGGGTCGAGCGTCGTTTCCCAGAGCTGCTCGGCGTTCATCTCACCAAGGCCCTTGTAGCGCTGCATGGTCAGGCCCTTGCGGCCGGTGGCAAAAACGGCGTTGAGCAGTGCGAGCGGCCCCGAAATGGTTTCGGAGACGTCCTTGCGGCGCAGCACTGGCGGCTCGCCGTAGATTTCTGCTAGGCGCGGCGCATAGCGGTCGAGCTGGCGTGCGTCGGCGGAATTGATCAGCGCCAGATCGAGATGCGCGAATTCCTTGACGCTGCGCACCGTACGCTCGAAGACGTAGCCGCCGATGCCCTCGTTCGAGGTCGACATGCGGCCTGTCCAGCCACGCTCGGTATCCTCGGCGATAATGTCGAGACGGCGGGCAACACGCTCGGCCATCTCGTTGGCGCGGCCGAGATCGGTGAAGATCTCCGGGTTGAGCGCGCCGGCAATCGCTGCCTGCTCGACCACGCCTCTGTTATAGCGCGTGTGCAATCCGTTGATGAGCTGGCGGACAGCTAGGGCGTCGTCGATGGCGCTGCGCAGGTCCTGCCCGGCCCGCACCTCGCCCGTGCTGAGCGCAAGCGACGCCTCTTCCAGCCCCGAGCCGATCAGGAATTCCTCGAAGGCGGCTTCGTCCTTGATATATTGCGAGCTCTTCCCTCGCGTCACCTTATAGAGCGGCGGCTGCGCGATGTAGAGATGACCGCGTTCGATCAGTTCCGGCATCTGCCGAAAGAAGAAGGTCAGCAGCAAGGTGCGGATGTGGGCGCCGTCGACGTCGGCGTCGGTCATCAGGATGATCTTGTGGTAGCGCAGCTTGTCGGCATTGAACTCGTCCTTGCCGATCGAGGTGCCGAGCGCGGTGATCAGCGTGCCGATCATGTCGGAGCCGAGCATGCGGTCGAAGCGGGCGCGCTCGACATTAAGGATCTTGCCGCGCAGCGGAAGAATGGCCTGGTTCTGGCGCGAACGGCCGCCCTTGGCCGAGCCGCCGGCGCTGTCACCCTCGACGATGAAGATTTCGGATTTCGCCGGATCGCGCTCCTGGCAATCGGCCAGTTTGCCGGGCAGCGAGGTGACGCCGAGCGAACTCTTGCGGGTGATGTCGCGTGCCTTGCGCGCGGCTTCGCGCGCGGCAGCGGCCTGGATAACCTTCTCGATGACCGCCTTGCCCTCGGTCGGGTGCTCCTCGAGCCAGGTGCCGAGCGCTTCGTTGACGAGCCCTTCGACCACCGGGCGAACCTCGGACGACACCAGCTTGTCCTTGGTCTGCGAGGAGAATTTCGGGTCGGGAACCTTGACCGATAGCACTGCCGTCAGCCCTTCGCGGCAATCGTCGCCGATCAGCGCCACCTTTTCCTTCTTGGTCAGGCCTGAGGAATCGCCATAGCCGGTTATCTGCCGCGTCAGCGCACCGCGGAAGCCGGCCAGATGCGTGCCGCCGTCACGTTGCGGGATGTTGTTGGTGAAGGCCAGCACGTTCTCGTGGTAACTGTCGTTCCACCACATAGCGACTTCGACGGTGATCCCATCGCGCTCGGCGCGGATCGCGATCGGCTTGTCGAGCAGCGGCTTCTTCGTCCGGTCGAGATATCTGGCGAACTCTTCCAGCCCGCCATCATAGTGCAGTTCATGGCGCACGATGTCGGCATGGCGGGCATCGGTCAAAACGATGCGCACGCCGGAGTTCAGAAAGGCGAGCTCGCGCAGCCGGTGCTCCAGCGTGCCGTAGTCGAACTCGACCATGGTGAAGGTTTCGGACGACGGCAAAAACGTGATTTCGCTCCCGCTGCGCCCTTCATAGGTGCCGGAGACCTTGTGTTGTTCGTAGGTGCCGGTGACCCGCAGCGGCGCGTCCGCATCGCCATGCGTGAAGCTCATCTCGTAGATCTGGCCGTTGCGGCGGATTTTCAGTTTCAGCCAGGCCGACAGCGCGTTGACGACCGACACGCCAACGCCGTGCAGGCCGCCCGACACCTTGTAGGAGTTCTGATCGAACTTGCCGCCGGCATGCAGCTGCGTCATGATCACTTCGGCCGCCGAAATGCCTTCGCCGGTGTGGATATCGGTCGGAATGCCGCGGCCATTGTCGATGACCGTCACCGATCCGTCCGGGTTGAGCGTCACCGTTACCAAGTCGGCATGGCCGGCCAGTGCTTCGTCGATGGCGTTGTCGACCACCTCATACACCATGTGGTGCAGGCCCGAGCCGTCGTCGGTGTCGCCGATGTACATGCCCGGCCGCTTGCGGACGGCATCCAAGCCCTTCAAAACCTTGATGGAATCGGCGCCGTATTCGGCTTCAACGCCGTTGGCGATGTCGGTCTGTTCGCTCATGAAAACCTGTCTGATTGATGCCGTGTGCAGAGCGCGAAAAATCGGCTTCGAATCGCGCATTTCTAATGTCGTAGATATAGGCGCAAAAGGCGGTTTTTCCAAGGTTTGCAGGCATTTCCGAACGGAATGACCGTCGCGTCGGCCGGCTACCGGCGCTTGGCTTCGATCCTGGCCAGCCGCTCCCGCAGGAACTTGACCATGAACTTGTATCGCGGCGCCAGCCGACCGGTCCGGTCGAGCTCGAGCGTCATGTCTAGCGCCTTGGAAAGCACGGCTTTCGGATCCTTTGCGACTTGCGCGTAGTCGATATAGGCGACGACCAGGTCGCGCTGCCACGTGGCGTTGTCCGGATCGGACCGGGCAAGTTTCTCGCGAATGGCCAGGCTGTCCTGAAGGGCTTGCCGGGCTCCCCTGACGTCGCGCTGCCTTAGGCGCAGCGTGGCGACTTCGGACAGCGTTATCGATAAGTCCCGCTGCCAGTCGGAATTGGCGGGATCGAGCTTGGCCAGCCGCTGCGCAATCGCATAACTGTCGAGATAGGCTTTCAGCGCGCCTTTGTGGTCGCCCTGTATCGCCAGGACGCCGGCGACTTTCTCGATGCACACGGACAGGTCGCGCTGCCATTCGGTGTTGTTCGGGTCGCCGGCGGCGAGCGCGCTGGCCTGCGAAAGTGCCTCACGATAAGCCGAAAGTGCCGCCGGCCAATTCTGCTGGTCGCTCAGCGCGTTGCCGATCTTGGCGTTGCCGACCGACAGGTCGCGTTTCAGTTCGGTGTCGTCCGGGTCGCGTTTCGCCAGTTGCTTGACGATCGCCAAGCCTTCCTTGTAGGCGGCCAGCGCGCCTGCTGCGTCGCCGCGTTCGCGCAGCAGGTCGCCTATCGTATCGTGACTGACCGAGACATCACGCTGCCGGTCGGCGTCTCCCGGTCTGTCCGCGGCCAGCGCCAGCCGCACCTTCAGGCTCTCTTCATAGGCGGCCTGTGCGTTGTCCAGTTGGCCTGCGACATGGGCAAGGTGACCGATCTCATCGTAGGTGATGGTCAGGTCGCGCTGCAGTTCGGCACGGTCGGGCTCTCCGGCGGCGAGCTGTTTCTTGATCGACAGGCTTTCCTGGTAGACCTCTGCGGCGCCGGCCAGATCGCCTTGCGTCGCCAATACGTTGCCGATCTTGTCGTCGGTCATCGCGAGGTCGCCGAACCACTCCAGATTGTCCGGTTCTGCCTCGGTCAGGCCCTGCAGAATGGTCTTGGCCGTCTCATAGTTTTGCAGAGCTGTCGGCAGATTGCCTTGCGCCATCCGCACGTTGCCGAGCTTGACGTGGCTGACGGCGAAGTCGCGCTTCACGTTGGGATCGGTTTCATGATGCGACCGCCGCTCGAGATCGGCTTGCAGCGCCTCGAAGGCGTGGCCGGCCGCATCGATATTGCCGACCGTGGTATAGAGCTTGCCGAGCTCGTCCAGCGTGCGGATCAAGCGGTCAGCGTCGTCGAGCGACAGCACCACCTGCCCGGCTTCGCCATAAAGCGCGAGCACGGATTCATAATCCTTGATGGCTGTGGGGTAGTCGAGGTCGGCGCGCGCCGCCCCGCCGGACAAATAGCGCGTCGCGGCTTCGGAGAGCGTGCGGCTGACGAAATTGGCCTTCAGCGCGTTGCGCGAGACATTGTCGATCTCGGCTGCCTCGGCGAGCTTTTTGCGCGCCGCATCGAACGCCCCCAGCGAAAGCTGCTCTTCGGCCTGCCGGCGCAAAGCCGACACTCTGAGATCGTCGGATCCAAGCGTCTGCATTTCGCTCCGCACCTTGACGAAGGCGTCGGCTGCCTCACGCAGCCTGGCGTTCAGACTGTCCGCGGAGAGGTGGCCGGAATTGGAACTGATCAACGCGCCATAGAGCGGTGCCAGCGGCATGTCGGCGTCGCTGGCGATCTTCTCCACTTCGCCGCGCATCTCGGGCGTCACCTCGGCCATGGCGAGCAACAGGCGTTCGCGTTCCGGCAATTTCTCCTTGGCCGAGGCGGCAAAGAACAGCTGCGGCAGGCCGCTCTCGACATAGGGCAATTGCTTGCCGCGCGAGAGATCGTAGACCTCCTGTTGCACGAGCGTCAGCACGGAGCGGATCTCGAGCCCTTCGGTGCCGAGATATTTCGTCAGCGCCGCGGTGAACGGCGAATTCTGGCCGGTCCCATCCGCTGCGGTCTCGCCGGGCGCCGCCGAGAAGGCAAACAGAATGTTTTCTGCCCGCCCGATGCGGCCAAGACCCGGCCGCACCTTGTCGCTGACCTCTTTTACCAGCGCCGTTGCGCCGCGGCCTTCGCCGCCCGTAGCCGCAAACGGATCGCTGCGGCAGGCATCGAGCACGATCAGCCCGACCTTGCTGGTGGCGGCGACGGCCGCGCGGATCACCTCCAGCGGCAGGCTGGTCCTTTCCAGCGTAGCGAGCGACGACGCGTCTGCATCGACCGGCAGAAGCCGATTCTCGCCGGCGATCTCGACGCCGTGGCCGGAGAAGAACACCAGTGTCACGTCGGCGCCTTTGGCATCCTCGCGGAAATCATCGAGCGCCCGGCGCATGCGCCGCAGGTCGCGGTTGGTTTCGAGGAAGACCTCGAAACCGAGCTTCCTCAGCGCCGTTTCCATGACCTCGCCGTCATTGACGGGATTGGCGAGCGGCCGGATCAGCCGGTAGTCGTTCTCGGCGATGACCAGCGCAACGCGCCGCTCCGCCATGGCAGCGGAGGCCGTCGAGAGGATCAGCAGCAAGGCAAACAGAAAACGCAAATCGAACCGCCCCGGCCCGGTCATTTGCCGGAGCATTCCATCTCTTTATGGCATGAGCAAGTTACGGCATCGGCAAGCCGGGCCGTTCGCGTTGTCAGCCGACCCGCATCGGCCTCAGCGCTTCGCTCCAGCGGAACAGCTCGTCCAGCATGGTCCTGGCCCCGCCGAGCACCTGCTCGCTGGGCAGGAAGGCGCCGGTTTCGTCGAGCAGCTTCTGGTACATCGGCAGCGCCACGCCTTCCGGAATCGGCATGACGCCGACGGCGGTCAGCAACGGTTTGACCGCCTGCGCCGCTCGTAAGCCGCCGGAGACACCGCCGTAGCTGAGGATGGCGGCCGGCTTGTATCGCCATTCCCTGAGCAGGTAGTCGACCGCGTTGACGATCGCGGGGGCGGCGAAATAATTGTATTCCGGCGCTACGAAGACGAATGCGTCGGCGGCGTCGATTGCTTTCGACCAGGCTTTCGTGTGGCTGTTTTCGTATTTGCCGAGTCTCGGATGATGCGGTTCGTCCAACACTGGCAGGTTGAAGGCGGCGATATCGGTGAGCAACGGCTCGAATTTGCCGTGTTCGCGCGCAAAGCTCTCCAGCCACTTTGCGAAAACGGGTCCGGCGCGGCCCGGCCGCGTGCTGCCGATGATGACGTTCAACTGGTGCTTCAAGGCAGGCTCCCGCCGGTTCTGACATTCGTGGTGCTGCCACCTAAGACACGCAGCCGGACACAGCAAGCAGGCACTTTCCGGTGCCCGGGTCACATTCCAGGGAGCGGATGCATCGCCTTGTCGTCCGGTCACATGGACGCCTGCCTTGCCCGCCACTACATTGAGGTGTTAGCGGAGCAAGCCATGGACAGTCAGCCCGTCCCCTTTGTCCCGCCAGCGCCGAAGCCGCGCACCGCGCCGCCCTCGACGCTGGAGATGATCCGCATCGTCTATCGCAATCCGCTCGAACTGTGGGGCGAGCCGACCTACAACGAGCCCTGGATTTCGGTGACTGGCGTCGGTGGGCCGCTGGTCATCGCCAACGATCCCGGCCTCATCCGCCATGTGCTCGTCGATAACGCCAAGAACTACAAGATGGCGACGGTGCGTCAGAAGATATTGCGGCCAATTCTGCGCGATGGCCTGCTGACCGCCGAAGGCGAGGTGTGGCGGCGTTCGCGCAAGGCGATGGCGCCGGTGTTCACGCCACGCCACATTTTCGGGTTCGCGGAGCCGATGCTGAAACGCACGCTCGAATTCGTCACCCGTTACGAGCAAGGTGGCACCTCGGATATCGCCCACGACATGACGCTGCTCACCTTCGACATCCTGGCCGAGACGCTGTTTTCGGGCGAGATATCGGGCGAGCCCGGCAGCTTCGCCAAGGAGATCGACCGCCTGTTCGAGACGATGGGCCGGGTCGATCCGCTCGACCTTTTGCGTGCGCCCGACTGGCTGCCGCGTCTGACCCGCATCCGCGGCCGCAAGACCATGGCCTACTTCCGCAAGATCGTCACCGACACGGTGCAGATGCGCGAGGCGCGGTTGAGGCGCGCTCCGGACACCGTGCCGCAGGATTTTCTCACGCTGCTGTTGAGGGCGGAGGGACCAGGCGGGCTGACCCGGGCCGAGGTCGAGGACAACATCATCACCTTCATCGGCGCCGGCCACGAGACTACAGCCAGGGCGCTCGGCTGGACGCTCTACTGCCTTGCCGAAGCGCCGTGGGAGCGCGAAAAGATCGAGCACGAGATCGATGCGGTGTTGGCGCGTGAGCCCGACCCGACGAAATGGCTCGACGCCATGCCGCTCACCCGCGCCGCCTTCGACGAGGCGCTCAGGCTCTATCCGCCGGCGCCGTCGATCAACCGCGAACCTATCGAGCCCGAAACCTGGAACGGCCTCTACATACCGCGGCGCGCAGCGGTGCTGGTGATGCCGTGGGTCGTTCACCGCCATCGGAAATTGTGGGACCGGCCGGACGCTTTCATGCCGGAACGCTTCCATCCGGGAAACCGCGAAAAGATCGACCGTTTCCAATATTTGCCGTTCGGTGCCGGGCCCCGCGTCTGCATCGGCGCCAGCTTCGCCATGCAGGAGGCGATCATCGCGTTGGCGATCATGCTGTCGCGCTACCGTTTCGACACCACCGCGCAAACCCGACCCTGGCCGGTGCAGAAGCTGACGACGCAGCCACAAGGCGGGCTGCCGATGCAGGTTACCGGGCGCGCGTCGTAGGCAACCGAACGTCCGTTCGCGCCGGTATTATGCGGCGGACTTGCGTTGGAACTGGCCGGCGGCGCGGTAGCGCCAGAGATAGCTGGGAAGAATGGTTCCGATCGACCGCGGCTGGATACCGAGGCCGGCGAGCGTCCTGTTGTCCTTGACGGCGGCTTCCGACACGACATTGTGCTGGCGCAACAGCAGGACCTGGTCCTTGGTCAACAACGGATTGGGCAGCAGCCCGAGAATTGATGCCTGGAGGTTAGCCAGCCACCATGGCACAGGCAGCAAGAACCGCTTGCGTTCGATGATGACGAGCAGCTCTTGCATGCATTCCTTGAAGGTAAGCACTTGCGGCCCGCCGAGTTCATAGATCTGGCCGCCCTGGACCTTGCCGTCGACCGAATGCGCCACCGCTTCGGCGACGTCGCCGACATAGACCGGCTGGAATTTCGTCCGCCCGCCGCCGATCAGCGGCAGCACCGGGGAAAAGCGGGCCATATTGGCAAACCGGTTGAAGAAACCGTCCTCCGGGCCGAAATTGATCGATGGCCGCAAGATCACGGCGTCCTGGACCGTCTCCAGAACCGCCTTTTCGCCGAGCGCCTTGGTACGCGCATAGTCCGATTGTGCGTGGAGATCCGCACCCAGAGCCGAGATGTGGGTGAGGCCGGCGCCGACGGCCCGCGCCGCTTCGGCGACAGCGCGCGCGCCGAACTCATGGACGGCAGTGAATTTCTGCCGGCCGGCTTCATGCGGGATCGCCACCAGATTGATGACATGGTCGGCGCCTTGCACGGCGCGGTCGACCGACCAGCGCACCCGGACATTGGCCTGCACCGGCTGGATCTGTCCGACATTGCCAAGCGGTTGCAAATGACCGGCGAGATCGGGCCGGCGACAGGCGACCCGGATACGGTAGCCGCGCTTGGCTAGTGCCCGCACGACATGACGACCGACAAAGCCGGAGCCGCCGAAAACGACGACGAGCTTTGGGGTCTGCAGGATTTCGGTCATGGCTGGCTCCGGCGGGCTATCCAGATGGCTTGATTGAAGCCGTTTCATAGTCGTTTTAGCGCCAAAGGCAAAGGGCGACGATAGGTCGCCCGGCATTGTTGAAGCATGGTTTTCCGGATCCGTTCGAAACGGCAGAAAATCCTGCCGACGCGCGGCTTTGGGGTGACTCCATTCGGAACAGGAACCTTTGTTCGGTCGGCGATTTTAGATGTATGGTTTGATTCCGAATGGAGGATATTGCCGATGACGACAAAACGCGTTGCGATCTTCGCTCTGGCTTTCTCAACAGGCTGCAGCATTGGTGCCTCGGCATTCGCCGCAAACCGGCATCACCACCAAGCTCAACCCGAACGCTACGTTCCCGCCAACGGCGACATCATCGACATTCTGTTCGGTGGCCCGCGCTACTATGACAACCACCTGTTCACGACGGCCGCCGAACCCTGCTCCTACAACAGGGTAGGACCGGACGCGAATGCGCTGAACGTCATCAACGATCATCATTGCGGGAAGTAGGCTCGCGCTGCCGGATCGGCCGGCGTTCTCAGCCGCTCATCGGACAAACGAATTTCTTCAGGACGAATAGCGGGCGGCGAATTCGGAAATGCGCTGCACCACGGCTTTCGGCGCGCTTATGCCGCGCGCCGCCGCCTTCTCCGCGGCCTCGGCCCGGGCACGCCCCGGCACATGCACGCCATAGCGCCGCCGCAGCCGGTCGAGCTGATCCTTCATCCGCTTTTCGAAGTCCGGATCGAGCAGCTTGGGCTCGACGGCAAGCACGAACAGGCCGGTCCCCGGACTGTCCGGCCCGCCGCTGAACCATGGCGCATCGAGCGACCAGTTGGCACCAGACAGGCCGGCCGCGAGCACCTCGACCATCAGCGCGATGTTGGCGCCGCGCTGGCCGCCGAAGGCAAGCATGGCGCCCTTCATGGCGGCTGCCGGGTCCGTGGTTGGATTGCCACTGGCGTCCAGCGCCCAGCCTTCAGGGATCTTCTTGCCGTCCTCGGCCGCCTTGCGGATGTTGACGAAGGCGGTGGCGCTCGACGACTGGTCGATGACCAGCGGCGCCCCGTCCGCGGCGGGTGCGGCAAAGGACATCGGGTTGGTGCAGTAGACCGGCTTGACCGAGCCCGAGCCGGCAAGCACGGCCGGGCCGTTGGTGGCGGCGAACGACACCAATCCCTGCGCGGCCAGCCGTCCGGTGAAATAGCCGAGCGCGCCGCACGTATAAGCATTCTTCTGCGAAAAGATGGCGACGCCGAACAGCCGCGCCGCCTTGGCGAGGTCATCGATCGTGCGGTCGAAACCGGTATGCGCCAAGCCGCCGCGCGCATCGGAGAGATAGACCGCGAGCGCCGGCCTGGTGATCACCGGATCGGCGTTGCCGTCGATACGGCCGGCCTCCAGTGCTTCAAGATAATCGATGAAGTGCGACAGCCCGACGGTCGACAGTCCTTCCGCCTCGGCCGCGACGATCGAGGCAGCCAGCGACTGCGCCGCCTCTTCGTTGGCGCCAGCGCCAAGTGCGGCCATCCGGCACAGCCCTGTCGCCTGGTCGAGACTGAGTTGCATTGTGATTGCCATGGATATCTGAGCGAATGGGTGAATGGTGAATAGTGAGTGGGATTTAGCCGGTAACACTACGGGCTACTGACTACTGACTATTCACCATTCACCATTCACCATTTTACCTAACCCATCTTGTTCGGAATCCGCGCCTCGAGCCGGCGGAAGCCGAAGACCAGGACACCGGTGATGGACATATAGACCAACGCCAGAAGCAGCAAGGGTTCGTAGGTGACGAAGAGATCCTGGCGCACCCGCGAGGCCACGGCATAGATGTCGACCATGGTTATCGTCGCCACCAGCGGTGTTGCTTTCAGTTGGAGAACGGTTTCGCCCGCCAGCGTCGGCAGCGCCCGGTGGATGGCCTGCGGAAGCCATATGCGCCTGAAGATCTTCCAACGGCTCATGCCGAAAGCGCGGGCCGCCTCGAGTTGGCCATGCGGCACCCCGGCGAAGGCGCCACGCATCACTTCGCCTTCATAGCCGGCATACGAG